>JBEHWK010000194.1:0-5584 GCA_040217795.1 Clostridiaceae bacterium | reverse complement strand
AAAGTACTTTCAAAATCAAATATTTAAGACAAAGAAACCGCAAAATCTGAAGTTCAAAGTTACTTGATACAGATTTTACGGTTTGATTTTTTGAATTGTAAGTTATTTGAATGCTAACTTGATGACATTGACCCCTGGGGTCAATTATAAAAGCTTTTTATCAAAAATTCTTACTGACAGACCTAGTGCAGACATAATCAGGAGCACCGTTATGCCAAAGGAATACTTTATATCTGAAAATACAAGTGCCCCTTTCAGTATTTCCATATTACTGTCTGCTAACTGCAATGGGTTCCATTTTATTGTTTCAGGAAACAGGTTAATAATAAAAAGTACTGCGGTAAAACAAGCTGTAAATAGCAGAGATCCATAGGTATTTTTAAAGCTTACTGACCCCAGCATCACTATTGAAAGCAGCATAATGCCGAAAAGGTACCAGCTGAATACAGTCAAAAATAAGTTTGAAGCTGTTCCCTGAGAGAAATAGTATCTTGTATATATCCAGGTAATTAAAGAACACATCCAATAGCTTATTGTCCAAAGTAAAACTGCTGCTGTATATTTCGCTGCAACAATAGTGTTACGGGACAGTCCTTTGGTAACCAGATTAACCAGTGTTCCCTTCTCATATTCATGGGACATCATTCCACTGAAAATAATAACGGCTACTATAATCCCCATCTGAGAAACATTTTTGAAAAACTGAGCCCATGAATCCATATCAGATGGCTCCGGCAGCTGGATAGTCATACCGGCTGGCATGACTTCCTTTATAATTTCAGGCATAAACTTAGCGCTAAGGGGACTCATAATCCCTATAATAGCGAATACCACCAGCATAATCAATGCTTTGTAGTTTCTTATATAGTCCATCCGTTCTTTTTTTGTGAATGCAATGTATGACCTCATTTAACTACCTCCATAAAAATATCTTCAAGGCAGGGTTCCACAACCTCAAGTTTTAATGGTGTAATTGACAGTTTCACCAGAACCTTCATTATTAATTCCATTATTTCATGTACTTCACTTGTCTTTAGGTAAACAGTTGTTCCTTCCATTTGAATTTTTTTGCCTATCTTTATTATTTCTTCAGACTTGAGGAATGCATCTAACTCACTGCCTGAAGCAAGTGACAGTATCACTGTATTGTCCTGATATTGATGTTTTATATCCTTTAAGCTGCCTGCCAAAACAATTTTGCCATTATTCAGGATTCCAATATTATCACAGATAGTCTCCACATCGCTTAATATATGGGTTGAAAAAATCACTGTTGTATGAGTTTTTACTTTGGATAAAATATCCAGTATCTCTTTTCTCCCAACCGGGTCTAAAGCTGATGTAGGTTCATCACAAATCAATAGCTTAGGGTCATTCAGCAGGGCCTGAGCTATGCCAAGACGCTGCTTCATTCCTCTTGAAAAAGTTCCTATTCTTTTCTTTACATTGGTTAATCCCACAAGATTTAATAAATCCTTACTCTTTTCATCAATCAATTTATCAGTCATTCCGGTTATTTCTCCGCAAAGTTTCAAGTATTCCCTGGTAGTCATAAAGTTATAAAACTCCGGAACATCCGGTAAATACCCAACATATTTATTTGTTTCTGAAGACCCGAATCTCACTGGTTTATCACAAATCCGTATCTCACCGGAATCTGCTTTTAACAAACCTAAGGCCATTCTCATGGTTGTTGTTTTACCTGCACCATTCTTGCCGATAAAGCCAAATATAGAACCTTCAGGTACATTTAAATTTAATCCATCCAACACCTGACAAGTTCCAAAGCTTTTAGATACTCCTTCAATTGTAAGTATATCCATTATTCCTCACACCTTCCCACCATGAAATACAAAATCGGTCCAATAATATTCACAAAAACAATGATAACAATCCAAAGGGGTTTATTTCCTATGCGTACTGCCGGATGTCTTAACAGATGAACCAATGCAGTGATCATTAATATTAACTGCAAAATAATCAGCGGCATTATAAGAGGTAAATTCTTTAAAACAGTATCAATCATTATTTTCACCTAACTTTCTTTTCAAACTTTTAAGAAGCATATTATATTGTTCATCTTCTCTTAAAGATGTAAACGCAGGATTTTCAGCAACCGCCCTGATAAAAGATTTCTTGATTGTTATCTCATCCAGGGGAGTGTTTGTTCCAATGCAGAGATTATCCTCAAGCCATGTATCTACCTCAGTGAAATATCCATTTCCTTTTAACCTCAATGGATACTGGTATCTGCAAACAGTGCTCACATATTGCTTTAACGCATCTATTGACTTTTCTTTCTTCTGCTGAAGCAGATACCCCTGAGCCGCAACAATATGAATTCCAAATACAGCATTTGTCACAATATCTTTCATCTGAAAAGAATCAATAATCTGTATTCCCTGAGAATATACCTGCTCAAACAACACTGGTTCTGTCATATGCAGGGAAAGATAATTGACTAAAAGGGTCAATGTATTTATTACATTCTGGTAAAGCAATATTTGATTCACTTTATTTGCCTGATTAATATCTCCCAGCATTTGATATGCATTAATGAGCATCACATCATCCCCGCTATACGGAGTCAATTTATCATCCAACAAGCGAATGACTTCTTCGCTGTTTCCCAAAGCCATCTCTGCCAATGCTTCCATAGTATTTGCATTCTTTATGTCGGAGATATTCTCTGATTCCTCTTTTACCCTCTGACTACGCAATATACATTGCTGAAGAATTTCCTTTTTTATTTCCTCAGTTTTTGCCAGGGTGCAATGGTTCAGTAATAATTGAATCATTGACAACAAAAGGGGAAAACAGGAATAGTATTTCTTTATTGTTTCATTACATCCCTCCATCACTTCCTCAAATGGTTTTGTGGCAAATTCATGGGAAAACTTATTATATATCTTTTTAATATCTTCCTTTATAAGCTGCGGAGAATATCCCAGAAGTTCATCCACTGAAACATTAAAATAAGTTGCAAGCTCAGGAAGCAGTAAAATATCAGGATAACTCAGTCCAGATTCCCACTTGGAAACTGAAGCTTTAGAAACTCCAATATAATTTGCCAGCTGTTCCTGGGTTATTCCCTTCTCTTTCCTCTTTTGAAGGATACATTTACTTATATTCAACTCCTTCACATCTATCACCTCTAATTATATTTTATTCATTGAGACTCTTCCTGTCGATGGATTGGCAGTTGATTCCAGTAGAATAAGTTAATTGATACGAAACTTTTTTTATTTCCGAGCATAAAGAAAAAGCACCCTGTATTAAACAGAGTGCTTTTTCTTGGGAATATATTCATGAAAAGAAAACTTATCATGCTTATATATTAGCTCAGGAATATGTAATAATGATGTGAATATTGTGTACCTTTTATGTGAGGATTTTACTTTACACAAACAGCTGCATATCTGAATTCAATGCATTTTTTAAATAGTCTGCTGCAGTTATAATTTCAACTTCCGGAATAAATTCCTCCTGCTTAAATCCCATAACTTCTACTGACATTTTGCAACCGCAGAACTTAACTCCTTTTTTTCTTGCTCCTTTTAAAAAGTCAATAAGTCTTGGTGTTTCTGCATCTTCCATCATTTCCTGAAGCATTGCCTTGCCTATTCCAGCCATGTTCATTTTTGACAAAGGGAGTTCTTCCGGTCCCTTAGGAGTCATTGTACTGAACATTTTCTCATAGGCAGTCTTATCTTCCAGTGTCATTTTTTCAGGATCCCTTAAAATGAAGAGTCCCCAAAAAGCACAAAACACAGTTACCTCAACCCCAAGTTCTCTTGCGGCATTTGCAATAGTCAAGGCCGCCAGTGCCTTATCATATTCTCCGCTGAAAAGAAGCAGGTTTAATCTTTTAGCTTTTACATTACTATCCTGCAACATCATCACCACCTTTATTTAAATGATGATACAAACAGCTGAAAATTATTCACTCTTACATAACTCCATTTATTTATTTTCCGCTATGGGCTTACTGAAAATCACATTTTCCAATGCAAAAAGGAATCCCAACAACACTCCAAAATTAACATCCCCTAATTTAAAGTAATTTCTTAATACAGCACTAATGGCAATAAAAGTAACTAAAGTTAAGTTTCCATATAAATTTTTTCTCTTTAAGTTAGCTGTTAATCTTTGAATCGGGACAAATAACCTTAACATGCTTTGATTTAAGGCTCCTAACACTATAGAACATATCAATGAAGAAAAAACAGCTATTATTATAATAATTATGATCGATGTCATTTCTCTCGCCTCCTCATGAGAAATTTATTGATAATAGCATAAAAAGAAATGGATTTTACAGACTTTATTATTATTCACATTTTATCAAATGTTCAATATAAAAGGAAAGGTTCTTTTCAGAATCAGGAACAAAATATAAAGCCCTGGAATTATCCAGAGCTTTTATATTTTGTATTTCTCAGTTTTATATAAACTTTCCTGTTACAGAATTTTTATTGGATTTTATGTCATCAGGAGTACCCTCTGCAATAATATTACCTCCATTGATGCCACCTTCAGGTCCAAGATCTATTATCCAGTCGCAGACTCTTATAACCTGCTGATTATGTTCCACTACAATTACCGTACCTCCTGAATCTATCATCCTGTTCAAAAGTACAAGAAAGTTTTCCACATCGATTGGATGCAGTCCTGTTGTAGGTTCATCGATGAGATACAAATTATTGTTTCCCTGATTATCTGTTATCTCTTTTGCAAGCTTTAATCTCTGAGCTTCTCCTCCGGATAAAGTGGTCAATGTCTGCCCCAGTTCCAGATAACCTAACCCCACATCTTTAAGTAGACTTAAAATTTTAATAATTTTTGAATTCTCTCTGAAGATATAAAGTCCTTCCTCAACAGACATTCCTAAAACATCTTTTATTGAATATCCCTTATATTTTACAGAAAGCACTTCATTATTGAACCGGTTTCCATTACAAAGGGGGCAGGGCACTTCCATATCCTCAAAAAACAGCATATTGCTTGTGACATAACCAAGACCTTCACAAGTCTCGCACCGCCCTCCTTTTATATTGAAGGAAAAATGCCTGGAATTTATTTCTTTGTCTTCAGCATCCTTCAATCCCCCGAAAATTTTTCTTATTTCTGAATAGACGCCTGAATAAGTTGCCACATTTGAACGCTTCATTCTGGTAAGAGGAGATTGCTCCACTGTTACAATATGGTCAAAAATTTCAGTTCCGGCAACCATTTTTAATTTTGCCAGTACCTCGAATACCAGTGTTGATTTTCCTGAACCTGAAACCCCGGTGACACAGGTGAGGCAGCCAACAGGAAATCTGGCATTAATATTTTTTAAGTTATTTAAATTGGCATTTTTAACTTCTATAAATTGCCCTGTTCCTTTTCTGAACTCTTTTGGGCTTTTTATTCTTCTCTTAAGATAAGCTCCTGTTACAGAAGTATCCTGGATTTTTATTTCTTCCAATGTCCCTTTTCCGATTATTTCTCCGCCATATTTTCCGGAGCCAGGGCCCATATCTATAATATAGTCAGCAGCCTTCATAACATCCATATCATGTTCAATGACTATTACCGTATT
>JBEHWK010000193.1:0-5584 GCA_040217795.1 Clostridiaceae bacterium | reverse complement strand
AGTTGGCAGCGAAAAAGTTCTCCGCCAAAATATTTTGGACACTAAGAAATCAGGTTAAAGGAATATTCCCGGCACCTTCAACATGATGTCATACCCTCCAATTTGTCGGATATAAAAGAGAAGTTACCAACTATAGCAGGTAAGCTATCCTTTCATCATTTTGATGAATACCTCCGCACAATGCGGAACCCCATCAAATACACGAGGTCAATATTATTGACCCTGCGCTCGTCATTATGACGAACCCCCACATAGCATATCGACAAATCGGTCGACCTGCAAAAATTGCAGACCAGCTATGGTATTCGTATTTTACCAACCCCCTCGTGTTTCACGACCCTATTTCCGGGGTATCGCATTTTACGATATCCTTTATTGTTTTAGGACCCGGCATAATGAAAGCAGACTATTAAAGGGTAACCAGTTCGGGGTAGTAACGAATCGCACCTAATCAACCCGCATTAAAGTGCACAAGTTTAATTCGCATCCTTAAAGGTGGCAGATTACCTCTTTAAAGGGGTTTACCGATTTGGGTTAACCCCGATTTGGTGCCCTGAAGATTTAGGGGAGCTATTCTTTGGGTCTTTCCTCATTCCTTGCTTTTATTTCTTCTAATTTTGCTTTTGCTGATATTTTTAGGAAGTTTATAATTTCCTCTATTTCACTTGGGTATAGATTTTCTAAATCATCACGACTTAATCCTAATGAAATTAAGAAGTCAACAGCTATATTAATAATTTCAATTCCTTCTTTTAACTCTTTTTGTAATACATCTAAAGAGTTTTGCATGCTCTTGTTCATTAGATATTTATACATATCTTCATCATCATATTCAAATTCCAGATCAAAAGGGGCAATCTGCAATGCGGAACAAATCTTTAAAACAACTTCCAGGGATGGATTTGTCTTTTTTCCCAATTCAAGTTGTTGGATATATGCACCTGAAACACCTACAGATTCTGCTAATTCAGCTTGTGTTAATTTTCTTTCTTTTCGCCATTTCTTTAAGTTATCTCCAAACAATAAAGTCACCTCTTTCATAAGTTAAGTATATCACAATAATTAAAAAAATAAACTAGAGTTTAAAAAAAGCATTGACTAAACTATAGTTTAAATATAGAATGAAAATATAAACTACAGTTTATTAAAGAAAGCGGTGATCATATGACAGAGTATAAGCTCAAAGGCATAAGAGTAATGAAAGGAATTAAACAATCAGATTTGGCCAAACAGCTCGGTATTACGCCACAGTACTTAAACAAAATCGAGAAAGGAAATGCTGAACCTAGAAGAGATTTAATGATTAAAATTGCGAAAATTCTCGACTGTTCAGTAACGGAACTGTTCTTTGAGGAATAAAAAAACAAATCGCATCTTAGAATTTCACATCTTGAAAATCGCAATCGCACTTGCGAATTTAACAACACTGGAAGTAGCAGAGCAAAGGGCAATCCTTTGAAGAATTTACCCAAGGAGGTAACTATGGAAACAGTAATAGCAGAAAGAGAAAACATGACACTTGTAAAGATTCAGAATAAAAGGGAACTAGGCGGGAAAATTTATAATACTCTAAGATATGAAATCAGGCTTGATAATGAATACTACAGAGGTTTTTCAGGCTGTGATGAATCAAAAGTATTGGAAAGCTTCAACATAGAAGCTGATAGAGCATTTGGGGAGGTGGATTAATTGAATGAAAAGTCATTAACTTATAAAACCGCAGAAGTGGCGGAGCTTATAGGTAAACCAGTAACTACAGTAACAATGTTAATTAGACAAGGGAAATTAAAAGCAGCTAAAGCAGGAAAAGAGTATCTTATTGAAAAGGCAGAAGTTAATAGATACTTAGGGATTGAAAGCAATGAGGATTTATTAAAGAAGGATCTTTATATTAAAGAGCTTGAATCACAAATCAAGGTTTACAAAATTAAGATTGATACTATGGAGAATCTTTTAAAGAGCGCTGCCAGTGTATTGCAGAAGTAGGTGGTGATATTGAACTTAACAGAGCGCGATATAAGGTTGACATATAGATACACTGAATTAAGCTATATACCTGATGTTTATGCAGAGTGCGAGCTAAGAGCCAATATATCAGATAAAGATTATGAGGGATTAAAGCCAGGAGAATTTAGATTTGATTATAACAGTTGGTCGAGAAGGCTAGGGTTTAGCATGAAGCAAATGCAAAGAGCGATCGAAGAATTATCAAAAAAGAAACTAGTAATAATTCAGGTTGAAAAGGGTAAGCGGGGAACGTGTAGCAAGTATTTTTTGGCTAGATTTGAGGATAAGAAAAAAGATAACAATAAAGAGGATATTAGGATAACATTAGGAGAAGAATTAAGCATTGATATTACTGGATTTGAGGGAAGTTCGGGAGAACAAAAGGGTAGCAATAAGGATAAGAATCAGGATAAGAAAAAGGATAAATCATCTCAATATAATAATCTCAATATAATATCTAATATATATATAGTCATTTTTGAACATTGGAACAGTAAAGGAATAAAAAAACATAAATCAATTAGCAATATCATGGAATCAGCCCTAAAAGCAGCACTAAAAAAATATTCTCAGGAAGAAATAGTACAAGCTATAAACAGATACTCAGAAGTATACTTCAGTGATTATTTTTATAACCATATATGGGATTTAGATAAATTCCTTAAGCAAAGCAATGGAATATCTAATTTTTTAGAAGATGGTAACACGTGGCTTAATTACTTAAAAAGTAAAGAACAGCTTAAAAAGAAAGCAGCAACAACAGCAAAGTCCAAGAAAGAACCACCAACAAAACTATTAGGATGGGATGATTAAAAGGAGGGATATAAACAATGGAAGATCTATCAAAGCCTATGAATAAAATAATGGAAATTGCTTTAAGGTGTCGAGATAAGGCACCTAAGGCAAACTATAAGTGCCAGATATGCAGGGATACAGGAATGGAGCAGATAGAACAGATTGATTCAGCTCCTGTTATGAGGATATGCCAATGCAGAAAAAAAGAAATAATGAGAGAGCAATGGATAAATGCAGGTTTTAATATAATGTCGGCAGATAAGAACTTTAATAATTTTAAAGCTGATAATGTGGCAGCCAACAGAATGAAGAAAATTGCAGTAGAGTATGTGAGGGATTACGAAGGAATTCAGTTTGGGAGTAATAATAGTATTGCATTCTTAGGACAACCTGGATCAGGAAAAACTCATTTATGTATGGCTATATGCTTGGAACTAATCAAGAAGGGATTTAATCCAAAGTATTTCCCTTATAGGGAAGAGATAACCAACATAAAGCAGGTTATTTTAAATGGTCCTGAGTACAAGGAAAAAGTATTGAAGTATAAAAAATGCACATTGCTTTACATTGATGACTTATTTAAAGGGGGAGCAACTGAAGCTGATATAAGAATAATATTTGAAATATTGAACTATAGGTATCTTAATAGGCTTCCGGTAATCATATCAAGTGAAAAGTTAAGCTCTGACTTGATAGAGATTGATGAAGCGGTTGGAACTAGAATTATAGAAATGACTAAGAATAGAGTTATTGAGATCTTGGGAAATGAATTTAACCGAAGGCTGGATACAAAGTAAATATATCATATACACAGATAAGGAATTGAAGAAGCATATCGGCCAGATCATGGCCGGAGATATAAAAATCAGGGAGGGAAAATGATGAACGATAATCAATGCCAGGTATTTAAGTATAAAGGCAGGAAATTTATTGTGAAAGAAATGGAGTTCAAGACAGTAGGTGTTCCCGGTATTAAAAAAAAGGAAAAGGGCTGTGATTTTATATTCATCCGTGGGAGCTTATCTGCAAGACAGAAGCAGCTCCATTTACATAGGCTTATTACCGGGAGAGGATTAGGTCCTCTGATTAAAGGAGGTGCCAGATGTTAAAGTTAAGAGTTGATTATTCAAGTCCTGAAGAGAAGGACAAGCTCCTGGAAGCCATCAGGGGAATGTTTAAAGAAATAGACATAAGGAAAGACCCTAAGAGAGAAAAAGGCCCTGTAAGAAGGCTGTATGTTAATGCGGAGGTGCAAAATGGAACAATATAAAACTATATATGAAATTCTTGATGAAGTAATCGAGGAGATTGAAAAAGAATATTCAGTAAAAAAATAAAAAGCCCATTCCATAAGGAACAGACCATAACATAAGCACTTATAGTTTATTCCTCTGGAAGGTAAAAATCAAGGAGGATTTTTATGAAATTTAAAAGATTATATGCTGAAATGATTTTAAGAGGTATATCAAAGAAGGATTTAGCCAAGCTACTAAATAAGAGTGAGAGAGTTATTAGGAATAGGCTTAATGGAGTTTCAGAGTTTACATATGATGAAATGATGTTGATTGCAGCCACGTATTTTAATAATTGTGGCCATATGGTTCAAAAAGTATTCTTTAGTGAGGTGTAGAAGGATGAGCGTAGCGATCTTTCTTTCATACATGGATTACTGCAGGGAGCATAACATTTCACCGGATCCAGTGGAGCTGAGAGCCTGGAAGAAGAAATATAATAACAGATAGGTGAGTGGTTACTGCAAAATTTATCATGATAACCACATAGGAAGTGATTTTATGTATTGTGTTATTCAGGAAGTAGAATTAAAAAAAGAGAATACTTATGGAGAATATAAGGAGCTTATTGTAAGTTCAACAACCATTACAGATTATTCGACAGGTGAAACCAAAACTCAATATACATATAGACGCTCAGGAGAGAGATTTGAAAGGCCTATTAAAAAGGCTTATAAAATAAGTATCCACCAGAGCTACAGAGAAGACGGAAAGGTTAAAAAGAAACAATGGTCTATATGTACAATAGGCTATTATGAAATAGCAGAAGGTTGGACCTGGATAGGAGATTATACAAACATTAAAAGCAAAATACAGAAGATAGGTATTACAGAAGATGAATTGTGTGATGTAGTTTATAAAAAGCTGGATCAATTAAAAGAAAAGGTACAAAAAGAGTTTAAAGAATCAGAAGAACATACCATAAAGACATCTCATGAAATAACTATTAAGGAGTATTTGGGGAGAAAGAGCGAGTTTGAAAAGATATATGGGTCCGGTACTTATGATTATTGTTATGATGTGTTCGGAGAACTCAGAAATAAAGATATGCTAGATAATATAAAAAGACAATATGAATCAGCAAAAGAATATAAGCGTAGTTATTATGAAAATTTTAAAAGTAACTACAGTAGTAATAATTATGGTAGTTGCTCCAATAAAAAACAAAGTACCTACAATGAAGAAGATAAGGACAAGTATAAAAAGCTGTATAAGGCATTGGCTATGAAATTTCATCCAGACATTGCAAAAGATGATGGGGAAATGATGAAACTTGTAAATAAGTTAAAGGAGGATTGGGGGATATAGTTAAGTGTAGTTACCTAATAAAAATACAAAGTAACCACGCTTAAGAAATGAAAAGCCAGCAGATTTATGTTAAAATAAATATAAAGATAAATATAAGTGAGTACCCCATTCGGAAGGATGGAAGGCCATAGAGCTGCGGGAAATATATCAGTGTAAAAACTGAGTATTTTCTGCAGCTTTTT
>JBEHWK010000192.1:0-5586 GCA_040217795.1 Clostridiaceae bacterium | reverse complement strand
TATAAGATAAGAACGGTGACATTGAATTATATTACTGCCAGCTGTCAGCTCTTTCATTCTATCCAGAGACATATTATTAACTTCAAAGATTCCCCATACAGTATGCAGCATAATTTTCTTGAAAAGCACCTCAATAAAAATAACATCCTCCAGATATTGCTTCACTTCTATTCCATTTGATTTTATGATGATAAACTTCTTATCTTCTTTAAGAGGCCTGTCCTTTTCTATGTTTTCCAGAAGCACTTCAATAAGTTCTCTTACCTTTGACTTTTCATAAGGCTTTATAAGATAGTCGTAGCAGTGTACTTCCTTAAATGCTTCCATCATATAATTTACATGAGTTGTCACAAATACTATCCAACTAAGTTTATAATTTCTCTTTTCTCTGATTTCTCTCGCAAAATCCAGCCCTGAAGAATTTTTAAGCTCCACGTCCACAAAAAACAAATCTATTTTATTTTCCTCAGAAATTCTTAAAGCTGCCTCCTTTGAATCTGCCTCATGAACATTATACTGGGCTCCTGATTCCTTTATCATAGCCTTAAGATTTTCTCTTTGATAAATATCATCTTCTATAACTAAAATATTGAACATAATATCTTCTTCTTTCTGTATTCTTTGGTATGCTTTTATCATCAAATGGACGCTTCTGTTCTTATTTTAATTCATACATTTGCACCTGCATCCTTATTGATATTTTACCAATTTTTATTCATAAATGAAAGTTTATCCAACACATTTCGATATGAATTTGAATATCTTATTAACAAAAAAATACAACTGCTACAATTCTTCCTGCTCTGTCAAAAATGAATGGCTTTTCTGTTTCATTATATTTTTTCATATAATTTGAAGTCATTATGAATTCCAGAAACTTCATACATATAAACACTAAAAACCATAAAGGTAAAATCTTTAGAAATACCAGAGCCCAATATGAAATTAATTAAAACTTCTTTAGTTCATGAATTAAGCAGATTGCATATTCTCTTCAGGCCTTCTTCAAGAATAGACCTTGGACAAGCAAGATTCAGCCTTATGTATCCGTAAGAATCTGTCAGAAACATTTTCCCGTCCTCAAGCAAAACACCTGCATTTTGGGCAAAATAAAGCGGAAGATTTTTTTCTTCTGAAACATAAGCGCTGATATTCACCCATGCAAAATAAGTTGATTCAGGAATATGGAATACTGCCTTTGGCAAATTCTGTACCAGATACCTTCCGATAAACTCGAAATTACCGTCAAGATATGCCTTCAGCTGTTTCAGCCAATCATCACATTCGGTATATGCGGCTTGTGCGGCTGCTATGCTCAGTGGATTATCCATAGAATAATGTCTCTTTTCCCAGATTTTCCTGGTGCGGTCATTTGGAATTATGACATTGGAAATGGTGAGTCCAGCAAGATTGAAGGTTTTGCTCGGAGCCATACAGGTTATAATGCGGTCTGTTTCCGGGAACAGCTTCGCTAAAGGTGTATGGGTGATTCCTGTCCTTAAAAGGTCACAGTGAATCTCGTCGGAGATAATAAACAAGCCATTATCCAGACATATTCTGCCGAACTTCAAAAGTTCATCATTGGTCCAGGTACGTCCTGTGGGATTGTGAGGATTGCAGAAAATGCATAGATTTACTTTTTCATCCCTTGCCTTTTTTTCAATATCTTCAAAATCCATAGTGTAGAATCCATTTTCCTCAATCAGTTCAGAATAAACTGTTCTAATCTTGTTGAAATTTGCCGAATGTTTGAAATATGCATATGAAGGCGTAAGAATCAAAACTTTATTATCAGGTTTGCATATATGTCCAACCAACTCATATAAAGCAGGTACTATGCCATTGGAAGTTACCAGATGTTCCTTTTTGAAACTCCATCCATAATAACGCTGGACCCAGCCTGAAAAAGCCTTATAATATTCCGGGGCAAACACCTTGGTATATCCTAATATTTTTCTGTCGAGACGTTTCCTGATTGCCTCTATTATTTCAGGAGGTACTGCAAATTCCATGTCCGCAACCCACATTCGTATAAACTCATCATCTTTAAATGGCAATTTTATGTCAGGATCGTGAAAAATATATTCCTTGAATCCATCAGTATTCATAGCATTAGTGCCTTTGCGGTCAATAATTTCATCAAAATTATATTCCATAGCATCCTCTCCTTAAAAGTTTATTTAAATATATTATTTCATGAATTTTCATAATTGACAAAAAAAGTTACTCTTAAGATAGAAAATCCGTCTATGGTTATATCCGCATCTTTGCCTGCTTCAATGCTTCCTGTTCTATTATCAGGAAATATTATTTCCCACAATCCGATTCTGATTTTCTTATGAGAAAGAACTTCGTCCACCAGCTGTTGCCGCGCTTTTTTATGTAAAAATATCCAAGAGCAGAAAATACAAAAGCACCAATAAAATTAACAATCAGATCTTTCATGGTATCTATCAGTCCAATATCAAGATACCCTCCAAGTCCCAGATCCTTCCCGTTAACTGTAACGCTTTGGATATCATTTATTATAAAAGGGATATTCCTGCCAGATGGATCCAGTTTTATGGTTGAAATGTTATGAACGATTGTATCCTTCTGCATATCAAACTTAAAGATCATATCCATTGCAAATTCAAAGAACTCCCAGAAAACACCGATTGTCATGGAAAAACAAAATGAAACCAGAGCCACAAAAAATGGAGATAACTTAAATGTTATTTTCTCGTTTCTATTCAATATATCCACTAATGAGAATCCAATAGCTGCTGCCAGAAATCCATTAAGTCCATGAAGAATGTCATCCCATAACGGGAAAATAAGATAATATCTATAAATTTCACCTAATATTGCCGCTGCAAAAATCAACAGGATAATCATAACTTCCATAACACCTGGAAGTTCTACCCTGAACTTAATCTCTATTATATCGGGTAATATAAATAATACTAAAGTTACAATACAAAGAAATACATTTTCATAATTCTTATTAAAAAACTGTGTAATCATAGCCGCCATAACGAATATTCTAAGAAACACATATACGGCAAATGTTACCTTATCCTTTTTGGCATGCTCAATGAAATCATGAATCTTTTTTTTAACATTTTTCATTTGTAACTGATGCCTCCCCCATCTTTATTTACCGCACTTTCTTCAACACATAATAACATTCGGTGTCCTCATATTTTATCCCATGGTGCCAATTCACGATATTCTTTTTAGGTGTGCCGGTTAATTCAGCAGACTTTAAAAGTTCTTCTTCTGTTCCTTTGAACAACATGTACTTTTTCCCCTTTTTCCTGATTAATGCTGTCAAAACTACGGAAGAATCCTGCATTGCTTCAGTTACATCCTTAAGATGGTTGTTGCTCAGGATTATTCCTCCGGGCTTCAGATATTTTTTACAGCTACTGCTTACCCCTTCAGCATAAAGGGAAATCAGCAGATCATACTGATTTTCTCTTAAAGGAAGCGGTTCCTTATAGTCATTATCAAGAAATTCAATATATGGCTGCTGATTATATTTTTTATTGCCGTTAACAAAGCTTATAATCTCTTCAGAATTACGAAAGAACTCTTTTGCTGCCGCACTTTTATCTATATATATAACATGCTGAAAGAAGAATGAAGGAGTTATATGAATAGAACATCCCGGATAAAGTATGTAATTGCAGCCATATTCATCCTTTAATAATTCAAACAATTGTGACCTTTCGAAATCAATATCACTATAAAACTTGTTATACTCTTCAATAATATTATTATTTTTCATTTAATATCACCACCTTAAAGAACAATGATGTTATTCCTATCCTCATTTTACCAATATACATATGTAATTGAAAGTATCGTGTTATATTATTTAAAACAAAAAAACGATGGCATTTTATATCTTCTATAAAACACCATCCTTCTGACCTGAATACTTTTTTCCTACTCTGCTCCCAGCTTCTTTTTCAGCTGCTGATAAACATAGGATATGGCAAGCATCACCAGCCCGAAGCTGAAATAGGCAAGAATCTTATAACCCATGCTAAGATAACTCAGATCATAAATAAACAGCTTCACATTAGCTATCATAGCAAGGAAGAGCCCTGCTCTCCGTACATAAATATACTTCTTTTTCAGCCCGAAAATTATGGAAAGAAAAGCAAGAACCATATAGCTGAAGCTTATGAGCAAAGATGAGTAATCCTTCTGGAACTGCCATAACATAAAAATATTTGATGTAATGAAAATATAGGTTACCATAATAACCGGATACAACTCTAAATCCATTCTGTTTCCTGAGAACAATTTTATGCTTAATTTCCTAATGGCATAATAGGCATACGCATTAAATAACAGCAGAATCACAAAAGATGCAAACTTCTTAAAATCACCGATGTTTTCATGCAGGACAGGAATGCTGATATTTATTGAGATGCAATATACAACTGCAATAATATCTAAAAAAACAGCAAAATAATCCGTTACATTGTCCCTGATGAACCTGATTTTTTCCAGCATCAGCACCAGCAATATATTTATCACCAGAAATCTCATTGTATAATAAAAACCGCTGAAATCATATTTCAAAATAAAATTCTCATATAAAGTTCTGCTTTCCTGTAAAAGATATAACCACCCGTTGAGTAAAGTGAAATATTTAAAGCCTGTAACAACTTTTCCAGTTGATGAATTTTTAAAAAGTGCATTGCTTAAATTATCTTTTAAATAAATATATAAGATTCCTATAGAGCTTAATGTCACTAAAGCAAACTTCCAGTGAAAATACCTGGTTTCCTTAAACAACACTGATACTGTAAAATCCAGCATAAAGAACGAAGCCAAGCATATAGCATAAACAACCCAGCCTGATTTTTCGATGAACCGGCTTTTTCTTAAGTATCCATATGATATCATCAGCACACCTTCAATAAGCCATCCCAGTGTAACCCATGTGGTGTCGAACTGAAACGGTACAACAAGAACTGCAAAGGTCACGGAAGTCAGGCGGAACAGCAAGGTTGTTTCTTTTTCGTTTTTCATATATTTGTCTGTGAAGCTTCCCAATGCAAAATATACAAGGCAGAATACCAGTGCAAGGACTCCTCTGAAATCATCAAGTCTGGCTCTTTCGAAAAGCCCGTATACCAGAAGACAGCTTATAAAGGTATTAAATGCGAGCATTATTATATCTGCATTATTAAGCCTGATTTTGCAGGACAGCGGATAAATAAGTGTAACAGAAAGATAAAGAAAAAATGTGCTCATTACGTATATAATATTCACCGCATCATTTCTGCAGATTGCAATAAGAAACATAAGAACCGGCATATTTAAAATAAAGCTTAAATAATTGGTAAAAGTCCATCTCTTATAGAATGATATATATACTAATGAAGCATTCAACAGGAAAAGATAGATCATGGCACCGTATATACTTACAGTATCCAGTCCAAATGCAAAGACATAGGAGAAAAAAGGAAGATATCCTCCTATCAGCGCAAAGGATACTGTAGTCCTGGAATTATAGCGAAGTGCAAAGAATACAGTCAATGCGGTTATAAAAACAGAGGCTATAAGGGCAGCATTCATGTTTAT
>JBEHWK010000191.1:0-5654 GCA_040217795.1 Clostridiaceae bacterium | reverse complement strand
GGAAGATAATTGCCTTTATTAAGCATGATACATTCAGCTTCTGAACCCATGACAGCATCTGTTATTTCTGCCCTGGTTGGAATACCTGTCTGAACCATGGTTTCAAGAACCTGAGTTGCCCAGATTACTGGAATGTGGGCTGCTTCACAAATCCACATAATTTCCTCCTGAAGTTCTGCCAGTCTTAAGTAACCAGTTTCTATGGCAAGATCACCCCTTGCAATCATGATACTGAAGGGAGTTTTTCCTGCCGCTTCAACGATTATTTTGGAAAGGTTTTTAATTCCCTGTACAGTTTCTATCTTTGCAACCAGCGGTATTCTGCAGAAATTTTCTTCGCCAGTCCTTTTTTGTATCTCTGCCTGAAGTTCATTAATGTCTTCAGCGTTTTTCACAAAAGAGCACCCTATTATGTCGGCATTTCTGCATATGAAATCAAGGTCCCTTTTATCTTTATCGGTGATGATCTTAATTTTTAATGAAGTTTTAGGGAAGTTTAATCCTTTATGAGCCTTAAGGCGGACCCCTTTTTGAAGCAATACTTTTTTCACTTTTATGACAGCACCTCTTTCAGAAATTGATTCAACTTCCCCTTCAATCATTCCGTCATCCACAAGCACAGGATCCCCAGGTCTCAGCTGGTTGATTATTTCAGGAATGCTGCAGCCGGCGATAATGTCGAATTCATCTGAAATCTGGAGTATGTTATGTCCAGTAAGTAAAAATTTATGTCCAGGGAAAACCTTTGGATTCTGGAGTGTAGTGAGGAGCTGGTTTATTCTTGATTTAGGTCCTGCAATATCCATAAGAACTTTGCAGTCAATATGTAGTTCAATTTTTGCTTTTTGTATATTTTCTATCATTTTTGTCCAGATTTCTTCATTGTCATGGGCGCAATTGATTCTAGCCACATTCATCCCGCTCGATATCAAGTCGCATACATATTTATAATTTTCAGCAGTTTCGGGAGGCAGAGTAACCATAATTCTGGAATTCTTTTTTTGGGGATGTTGTCCGAATATCCTTTTAGTATTTCGTTCAAGCATACGCCTGCCTAATAAGAAAGAATCACAGGAAGGGTAATTTAATGTATCTGTATTTTTACCTGTAATTCTTGATAGACTCAGAAGTACCGCATCCAGATTGCTCAAGGTTCTTGACTCAATTCTTCCCAGGGAGGAGAGTCCAAATGGAATCAGTGCATCCTGAATCTCCCTGATATCCCTCCTTCTTAAAGCCAGGTAAAAAGCCAGGTTGGCAGCGCTGTTGAGAAAAAATCTCCTTTTTATAAGGGGTTTCCAGCTGCACAGCAATTCAAATCCTTCTTTATATACTTCTTTTCGCAATGTGATAATTTTTTCCAATAACATAAAAGGGTCTTTTGTTAAATTGTTATTGTACATATAAACCGCTCCTTAACATAACTTTGTGTAAACCTTTACTTGATCTTGATTAAATTATAATACTTTTTTATTTCAATGAATGTTAAATCTATAAAGTTAATTGTTAAATCTGCAAATTTAATAATTTCAATCTTTAACCACCTCAAAAAGCAATCATATGAAAAATATGGCAGTATGGTATTTTATCAGATATAATTAAATTATAACAATCAACAAAAGTTGTTGAATTCACAGAAACTTAAATAATGAGGTAAAACATATACAGGTTACAATTGAGGGGGAGTTTTTATGACGTTGATATATAAGAAGTGTCCAAATTGCGGCTCAAATAATACAGTAAAACTGTTGCATGGGTTATCCAGGGGCCAAAATATTGAAAGACATGAAAATGATGTTGATGATGGTAATACGGAGTATTGCTGCGGAGATTGTAATTTCAAGTGGTCGAGACAAGATATTATTGACCATGCCTACAAAAAAATATCTTCAATAAAAGCTTTTGTAGGAGGATTTTTTGGTGCCAGTTATGAGATTGAACTGGACCTGAAAAACAACCTGTTGATATGGAACGGAAGAGAAGAAGGTGTGCAGGAGTCACTTTCAAAAGCGCTGAGGTTAGAGGAGAAAAAGTGGATATTGGAGGAACTTAAAGCAATAAATCTTCTTGAGTGGAAGGCTAGATATATAGAACCCTATGTCTGTGACGGAACACAGTGGAGAGTGGATATAGAAACCCCCAATAAGACAATACATAAGTATGGAAGTAATAAGTACCCGCGGGAGTGGGAGGCGTTTTGCAGAATAATTGAATATTTGTCGCAGAGAAACTTCCAGTAAAAGTAAGTTGAGGAGGGGTAAAATGAAGCTTACAGAAAGATATATAGGAGAAGTCAGGAGAAGGCTCCCTGAGAACAAGAGAGAAGATGCTGAAAAGAATCTCAGGGCTTTAATCCATGAAAGGACAGAAGAAAAGGGCGGATATTCTGAAGAAGTTGAAAAAGAAGTTTTAAATGAGATTGGAAACCCAAACATATTTGCAGATAAATACTTGGGTAGAAAAAGATATTTAATAGGTCCGGAATTATTTTATGTTTATTTGTCTGTAATGAAAATTCTGGTGATAATAACTGTAAGCCTGGCAGCCGTGGGAACTGTAATAGAATCAGTCACTGAACATCATGGATTTCTGGAGTCCTTTATAAACATTCTGAATGGAATAATAAGTACAGGATTGGGCACTTTTGCATTAGTTACAGTTATCTTCGCTATGATTGAATATAATTCCAAAGCTGAGGATATTGCGAAGATTAACATAGGATGGACAGTAAAGAATCTGCCAGGGGAAGGCAGGAGGCTGCAGAAGGCATTTAATAAGGCTGGGATAACAGCAGGAATAATAGTAAATATAATATTAATTTTTTTGGTTAACAATTATTATGGAGCTGTGGGTGCCTATTATACAGGAGCCGAAGGTCTCAGATTCATACCTGCGCTGAACACCGGAGTATTCTCAACGTATCTTCCTTATATAAATATGGTGCTTGTTGCACAGATATTGGTTCAATTCATTAAACTTATATTCAGCAGCTGGAACTTTCCATTGGCAGGAATAAATATGCTGGTAAACATTTTGTCAGCAGCACTGTTTATCACCATACTGGGAAATGAAAGTTTAATTAATGCAAACTTCATTTCTGAAATGTCAAGGATTAGTGGACAAACTAAAGAAGCCTTGAATTCAGCATACACAACTATAAGGAACGTAATGTATGTAATAGTAGCCATTTCAACAGCAGCAGATTCAGCAGAGGGATTTTGGAAGGCTTACAAGGCTGGGGAAGAGAAATGCTTATAAATTAAAAAAGTAGACAAGTTATATAAGATTTTGAATCAGTTCCATTGTGCAGCTATGGGACTGATTTGTTTTTTACTCTTTAGGAAATTATAAAATTTTAAGTTGTGGATAACTTAAAGTATATACGATTTATACTTAGTCTAATTACAGTTCCTAAAGAGTAAAAAAGGGAATTTGTCGCCTGCCAGATTTTCCTCACGTATGCTCGGAAAGGCAGATGCTAGAAAAAAATCGACGGCTCATAATCGCCTTGGCGATTTTTTTATTGTATAGGAAAGTGCAATCTTTCCTATACAATAAAAAATGCAAGGGGTGCAGGGGAAGTTGTGTTCCCCGCCGTCAGAGGAGGGTGCTCAGACACGTAGTGTCGTCGAAGGGAACCAATAGGGTTCCCTAGCGAAAGTGGCGATAGCCACTCTTTTTATACAGGATAATCAAGAATAATGGAAATGATTAATTTATAGACAGGAGATGGTTTTATGAAAATAGTTTTAGCCCCGGATTCTTTTAAAGGCAGTCTTTCTTCAATAGAAGCGGCAGATGCAATGGAAGAAGGACTTAAAAAGTATGATGGTAATTTTATTATTGAAAAAGTACCAATGGCAGATGGGGGAGAGGGTACAGTGGAATCGTTGGTTTCAATCACTAAGGGGCATATGGTAAAACTGACTGTTCAAGATCCGCTTAAGAGAGAAATTGAAGGATTTTATGGAATATCAGGAGATGGGAGAACTGCTGTAATTGAAATGGCAGCTGCTTCAGGGTTGCCGCTTTTAAAAGAAGGGGAAAGAAACCCCCTTATTGCATCTTCTTATGGAACGGGGCAATTGATAAAGGATGCCTTAGACAGGGGATGCAGAAAGTTTATAATAGGAATAGGTGGAAGTGCAACAAATGATGGGGGAGCAGGAATGCTGAAGGCCCTTGGAACAAGATTTTTAGATTCAGATGGTAATGAAATTGCAGAGGGTGCCATTGAATTAAATACATTATCTGAAATTGATCTGTCCGGTTTTGACAAAAGAGTTTTTGAATCTGATATAAAAGTTGCATGTGATGTAGAGAATACTCTTTGTGGTGAATATGGAGCATCTTACGTATTCGGTCCTCAAAAAGGAGCGGATGAGAATATGATAAAGACTCTGGACGAAAACCTTTTTCATTACGGAAAGATACTTGAAGAACAATTTTCCATTGATGTAATTAATATTCCTGGTGCTGGTGCAGCGGGAGGGATGGGTGCAGCCCTGACAGCTGTAATGAAAGCTGAACTTGAAAGCGGTATAGATATTGTAATACGGGAAAGCAGCCTTAAGGAAACGTTAAAAGATGCTGATTTGGTTTTTACAGGTGAAGGTAAGATAGATTATCAGACCAGGTTTGGCAAAACTCCTTATGGTGTTGCAGCTGAAGCTAAAAAACTTAACATCCCGGTAATAGCGTTAGCAGGCTCAATTGGAGAAGGTGCAGATGTTTTATACGAATTTGGCTTTAACGGAATCTTCAGCATAATTGATAAGCCCATGGCATTAGAGGAAGCAATGAAGAATGGAAAAGAACTTCTCAGGAATGCGGTATTCAGAATAATAAAATTATATATGGTTCGTTAAAAGGAGGAGAGAGATTTAACAAGGTCTCTCTCCTGTTACACTTCCTTATTCAGGCTTATAATATCCCTTTTGATACATATAGTTGAATATCTGTTCTCCATGTTCCTGCTCTTCTTTTTGTATGTGGTTTAAAGCCTGGCGTATATTGTGATCTTTAAATTCAAAGATTGAAGTATTATAGGTTGAAGATACATATTTCTCAGTAGACAGGGCATCCTGGCAAAGATCACTGTCCTTTTGGCTGTAGCCTGAATTTGAAGCTGGAGCACTGCTGGAATTGCTCTGCCCTTGATTTTGCTGTGATTGCTGAGACATGTTTGGAACCTGGCCGTTTAAAATACCATCTATAGTTTTCAGGTGCTGTTGTTCATGGCTCAGAATACTTGAGAATAGTTGTTTCAATGCAGGATCATCTGCTTCACTGGAGTATTTTGTATATTTTTTTATGCACAATTCTTCATGGGACTTTTCATCTTTAAGTAGAATGGTTTCTTTCTGTGTTAAAGCAGTCATTTTTATCACCTCGTAATATTTTTCAAGAGTATTTTAAGTAATATAAAGAAAAATTATACATAGAAAATTCACAATCCTATAGAATCAATTTATTTTTATGTTATAGTTTTTTATTTTTATGTAGATATGGTATAATAGTGCATATTTATACAAGGAGTGATTTTTATGCAACAATTTGAAAATGTAACTGTAGTAAAAAAAGCAAATGTTTACTTTGATGGCAATGTAACAAGCAGAACTGTAATATTTGCTGATGGGGAAAAGAAAACTTTA
>JBEHWK010000190.1:0-5669 GCA_040217795.1 Clostridiaceae bacterium | reverse complement strand
GTATTTCCTGATTCCTTTATTTCTGCTGCTATTGAACAAAAATAACCTGGAGGCTTTTAACTTTACCCCAGGCTTTAATCTTATCTTTTATTTATTATTCTATATAGAAAGCATTAATGTTCTTACATTGTGCGGAGTGGCTCTTGGAAAATAGAGCCGAGAGCCACGACAGCAGAATGTAAAAGAATTTTTGCTTTCTATATAATTTCACTGTACAAAATAAACTTTTACTTTACAGGCTTATAATTTGCCAAAACAAATGATCCGAGTCCGGCAAAGGTAATGGCAAACCATATAATAACACCTAATACGGACACCTTCAGTAAAAGCTCCAGAATTATCAGTGCAAGCAAAACCGGCAATATACCTTTATACTTCTCTGCCCAGCTAAAGCGTTTTGCAAGCAATAAACCGGCAAAGACTGCCACAATGATTTTTGAGAGATACAGGACAATACCATATACTGCACCCAGGATCATTCCAAGAGGCAGACCAACTACTGTAATCCAGCTT
Organism: Clostridiaceae bacterium; assembly: GCA_040217795.1. Lineage (GTDB taxonomy): Bacteria > Bacillota > Clostridia > Clostridiales > Clostridiaceae > Clostridium_T. Next base: position 5,156 of record JBEHWK010000190.1, on the reverse strand, counting down.
ATAATCACCAGAATCGGTGTTACTATAAGAGCTAATAAGCCTACACCCAAAGTTTTAAATGGTCGTTCTGAAATCATTCTGGCATTGTGACTCCAGAAATGCGGACGCCATATTATTACCAGGAACCAGATCAGCAATGCACTGGCAACAGTCATCAGCAAATCTTTTGTAAAATTTCCCGGAGTGACTATTTCTTTGTTTGTATCTGTAGTTTTATACTGCCAATCAGTTTTACCGTTAATTTTTGAGCCATTAGCAATACTTGCCTCATTAGGTCCTTCATAGGAAAGGTCTCCATTTATTACGGCACCTTCCTTCAAAGTAAAGTTATCCACATCAAGATTAACATCTCTGCCTACTGACCCGCTGATAGCGATATCAGAACCTGCTCCAAAAAACTCACGTTGAACATTTCCATTCAAAGAAACTGCAGATCCTGCAGCAAAGAGGTCACGGCCAATGACAGTTTCTTTACCAATATCAACTCTCTCTCCAGCAAAGAAAACATCACCTGCACTCTTTGTTCCTATACTTAGATCCTGACCTGCTGAATAAATGTTACCATTAACTTTTCCGTTTATAGTAACTCTTTGAGCTGCAACAATTAAATCACCATTTATAATTCCATCGATTCGCACCTCCTGGCCAAAAGCAAAGGTTGTCCCATTAACAGTCCCGTCTACACGCACCTGTTCTCCTGCAAAAAAGCCGGGTCCGTCCACAATCTGCCCTGAATTAAGCACATCAGTAGGCTCTATAGTAGCAGCCTTTGCTGATGTAAGACTCCCTGACAGAACTATCATGAACAAGAACATGATCATCATCAGGAGAATCCTAAGTATACCACACTGTTTCAATTTCTCAATAACCATTGTTAAACCCTCCCTTTTCTCCCTACCTTTTTTATATTAAGTAAGGTAATAATTGGTTTACACAATAATTTTACTCCTTTTCAAACTCCTATACAATATATGCCAACCATTAATTAAATTTACAAAATAAACTCTTCTATTTCTAACGCTACTCCATCTTTTTGTACTGTATCTGTAACTTTTTTAGCATAACTTTTTACATTATCATCAGCATTTCCCATAGCTATTCCACATCCTACTGAGGATAACATCTCTATATCATTTTTTCCATCACCAAAAGCAAAGCTGTTTTCTATAGGAATGTTCAAATAATCCAGTACTTTAAATATTCCTGAAGCTTTTGAATTAGTTTTTGAATATAATTCAAAAGCAGCATTTTGGGGATGATAGACGTAATCAAAATTGTCATTTCCTAATGATAAACAATACTCTATTCCTTTTTTATTGTCACATAGCATCTCAATTTTATATATATCTGTTTCTTCATGATTATAATTACCTTCTAAATATTTTTTAGATATGCTGTATGAATCATAATATGAATGTAATTTCTTATATTCATCTTTTATATATGAATATGTTTCACCCTGTAATATATACTCAATATTACGCTGCTCAAAATTAAATGCTATCTCTTTTATCAATTCCTTCTTAATAGGTTCTTTATATATACATTTTTCTTTGACTTGCACATATGACCCATTTGTAAGTACAAAACCATCAAACCCAAAATTACGCAAATCATCATTCAGAAAAGCATAGGGTCTGCCTGTTGCAATAAAAACATAGTTTCCTTTTGCCTGCAATGCACGGATAGCATTTTTTACTCTGAAAGTAATATCTGTTATTCCATTTAAACAATCTATTAATGTTCCATCAATATCAAAAAACACTGCTTTTTTCATAACTTCCTTTCACCCTCCTAATATCCATTCCCATTTAATCCAATTCAGTCTCATTTAATTTCATTTTATTTCACTTGCTTTCACTTGTCAATTAATTTAATTGCATTCTAATATTATAATTGCTAAAATAGAAACAAATGAGAATAAATCGGAGGAAATTATGTTTTTAGTTGAAAGACACAAACATATCTTAGAACTATTAGAAAGAGACGGAAAAGTATTAGTAAAAGATTTAAGTGCACAATTTGGAGTAAGTGAAAGTATGATTAGAAAAGATCTTCGCGTCTTAGAGAAAGATAACTTATTACAACGTACTTATGGTGGTGCTGTTAACATAAAGCGTACTATGGCAAATGCTGAAATTTTCTTCAAACGAGTTGAAAAGAATACAGATATAAAAGAGATCATTGCCAAAAAAGCATATGAATTTATTAAAGATGGAGATACAATCTTTTTAGACGCATCAAGTATTTCCTATCTGCTTACAAAGCTGCTTATACAAAATAATAAAAATATCACTTTAATAACAAATATGGTTGAAATATCAGCACTGCTTCACCAGGATCTGAAAATTCATGTCATCTTTATAGGTGGAGATTACAATCCTTTTGTAGGAGGTAATATAGGTTCTCAATCTATTGAACAAATTAAACTTTATCGTTGTAATAAAGCATTTATAGGCTGTAGTGGAATAGACCTCAGTGATGGAAGCATCAGTACCGGAATATCTGAGGATGCAGGTACTAAAAAAGCAATCATGAGTATATCAAAAGAATTATATCTGATGGCACCAAATGAGAGATTCAATCTGGATGGAATCTTTAATTTTTCAAATATAACAGATTTCCATAGTATTATTACAGAAACTGCACTTAATAACACTATAATGGCCTTGCTTGAACAATACGATGTAAATTTAATTTAAGGCTGGCTGCATAATGAAAGGACACGTCCACTTTGGACGTGTCCCTTGATTATCCTATCCCAAATTAATCATTGTTCTTCTTAATTCTTGGGAAATATCTTGTATGAAGTAATTCATGAGCTTTATGGCTTAACGGGTGATCCAGGTATTTTTCATAAACAGCCAGTACTTCATGGTTTTCATTTGATCTTCTAAGAGTCTTGGATCTGTCTATATCATTTAAACCTTCCGCTCTTTTTTGTAAAGCTGCCTGCTTATTTCCCTTGGTTTTAGGTTGTCCGCCACCACCAATGCAGCCGCCTACGCAAGCCATTATTTCAATAGCATGGAAGAATTCTTCCCCTGATCTTATTTTATCAAGCATCTTAGCCGCTTCTCTAAGACCATGAGCAACCCCTATTCTCAGCTTTATGTCGCCTGCTTCAAGTTCACAAACCCTGAAACCATCCCATCCTCTGAGGCCTTCAAACTCTATATTTTCAATTCTGCTTCCAGTCATCTTTTCCAGAGCTGTTCTTGTAGCCGCTTCTATAACTCCGCCTGTTCTTCCGAAAATAATACCTGCACCGGTATACTCTCCCATAACAGTGTCTATTTCTTCCTCTTCAAGCTCCTTCAGGTCAATTCCTGAGTTTTGGAATATTTTTATCAGTTCTCTGGTAGTTATTACATAATCCACATCGTAGTTCATGTTTACTGAAAATTCCGGTCTTGACGCTTCATATTTTTTTGCAATACATGGCATAATTGCAACTGAAGTCACTTCATCTCTTGAAAGACCCTTTTCTCTTGCCCATATTTCCTTAGCTACTATTGCAAACATCTCCATTGGTGATTTTGCTGAAGAAGGAACCTCCAACATGTCAGCATAGTTTTGTTCTATAAACTTAATCCATGAAGGACAGCATGAAGTAAGAATCGGAAGCTTCACATCCTCATCTCCTGCCAGGTATTTTTCAAGTCTTTCCTCAAGCTCTGCCGCTTCTTCCATTATAGTTAAATCAGCTGCCCAGGTAGTATCAAACACATAATTCACTCCCAGTTTTCTAAGACCTGCTGCTAATTTCTTTTCCACATTTTCTCCCGGCTCAAATCCAAAGGCTTCACCTACCGCAACTCTTATAGCCGGTGCCATTTGAGTTATTACTACCTTATTAGGTGTAGCTAAATCTCTGAGGAATAACATAGTATTATCTCCAGCTGTTATTGCATCAACAGGACATGCAGATACACATGCACCGCAATGAGTACATCTTTCATAATCTATAACATGCCTCTTTTTTAATTCACCCTCTATACAATCTACAGGACAAGCTCTTTTACAAGCTCCGCATCCTATACATTTTTTTGTAATGTTTAATTTTATAAGATGATTACATTGGGATGCATAACATTTCTTTTCTTCTATATGCTCTTCTATTTCTCCATAAAACTTTTCTATTATTTCTTCCATAATATTGTGTCTTTGATTCATCTTGCCTTTTACAGTCACTGCAAGATTTCTCAAAAGATAGATTTCACGGAGATCAGATACACCTTTGCTTATTCTGTCTAAAATATGCAGCATTTCAGTTATTTCCGCCTTAACTTTTTCATAATGCTTGTAAGAACCATCTGTGATTTTTGCAAGTAAATATTCTATGTAGAACTTTTCAAACTGAATTATACAGTCTTCCTGTGACAAAATAATAATAGTTCTGCTGATGTTTTCATAAAATAATCCAAAATCAAATTCTTTATCTAAACTATCTTCAGTTAAAAAACCTCCAAATGGAAGTCCAATCTGAGCTGCCTTGAAATTGCTGTTATTAATAAGCCCTCCACAAAGCTCTATTATGTCACGAAGAGTAGCTCCTTCGGAAATTTCTACTATTCCTGGCTTATTAACCTTACCGCAAATAGCAATACTTCGTGTACTGCTGTTAGTTATTTGTTCCAATTCTTCCGAACTAAAAACAGAAAACACTGAACCTAATGAACTTTGTATAAAACCTGTCATTTTTTCTATCATAATCTACACTCCTAACCTTTTGTACCTCTTTGTACCTCTTTTAAATTTTATCTCATTTATACGTTAACATCAATGCTTTTTTCATAACGAACCCCCAGGCAAAAATAGCCAGGGGGCTTTCTCTTTAATTAAGTTAAGAGTAAGAACCTTAGAGGAATACCTGTTCTGCGTGACATACTCCCACCATCTACTCTACGCTTAGAGATGGGGGCTTCTTGGGATGTACCAGCCAACGCCAGTATGATTACCAAGCTATCCCCGTTTGCCCAACGGTTCTATACTGATTTAGGCTATACCAAGCATATGGCAGCGTTTTTATCCCTGTCATGTATTGTTCCGCAGGAACAAGTCCAAACTCTGTCAGCAAGTGTAAGCTCGTCGTTGATTTCTCCGCAAACATGGCAAGTCTTACTTGATGGATACCACTTATCAATAACTACAAG
>JBEHWK010000189.1:0-5671 GCA_040217795.1 Clostridiaceae bacterium | reverse complement strand
ATAGCCTAAAAAACAAAAGAAAGATAGTACTTTAAATACGCCAAATACCGGTATAATCTAAATATTCTACTACAACTATAAATTTTTCAAGGTGCTAAAGAAAATGGTAATTAAAACTTAGTTTAGACCCCAACATCATATTATCAATTTATATGAATATAGGAAAGTTAAGCTGCCCTGTTTCAAAATAATTTTAATAATTAAATGGTACCTGACACACTGAAAAAGTGCAGTCAAAATATTAATTACTGCACTAAATATTAATATACGTATATATTGTCTGTTTTCATAGCTCTCATGGAATTTAATACTGCAAGTACAGTTACTCCTACATTACCAAACACAGCTTCCCACATTGTACCTAATCCTAATGTTATAAAAACCAACAGAATAAGTTTAATACCTAAGGCAACGGTTATATTTTGCATTACAATAGTTTAAGGTTATTGTAGTGCCCAAATCGCTCTGCACACCACAATAGCCTTATTTTAAAGGGGAGATAACTACTTCTCCACCACCCACTATTATCATTTTGTCCCCTTCCGCAACCGGACCTGCTGTTATTTGTTCTTTATCATCGTCAATAAATGAATAGCTTTTCAGCATACCACTGCGGTCAACTTCTATAAAAACAACAGGTTTGTCTGGAGTTATCAGTTTAACAACACCAGTACGTCCTGCAAAATTAGAGATATCATATATACCTTGTTTATATGTATTTTGCAGTGAAATGATTTCTGCTTGTGGAATTTTGGTAATAGTTAATATGGATATTAAAAACACTATTAAAAAGTTCTTTATTTTCATAAGAGTACCTCATGCTATTAATATTTTGTGCCTTAGCGATATTAACTTATTAAAACCTTAACTGTTGATAATCTTTTCTGCCCGATTCATCGAACCCATTAAATTTTACTGCTGGAAATATATATTTCTCCAGCGCCAACTACAACCAAAACACTACCTTTCATGGCCGGACCTAATATCAATTCTTCATTCGTTTTATCCAAAACAGCTATATGCCTCACCATACCGTTAGGGGCAAGTACTATTATGGTAACAGGTTTGTCTGGAGTTGTTAGTTTAATGGTACCAAAATATCCTTCAAACTGAGAAATATCATAGATACCTTGTGTATAAGTAGTTTTTAATGGAATTTGTGCCTGTGGAACTTTACCAAGTGAAAATATTGATATTAAAAACATAATTAAGAACTTTTTTATTTTCATAAAGAACACCTCATTTTATAGTGTTTTGTTCTTTTTATTAAAATATTCACTTAAACAGCAATGAAGCATATAAAAAGAAATTTCCATGCCCAAGTGATTACCACTGGGAATGGAAATTTCATTTTATATTCTAATTAAGATAGGGACTATGCTAAGGAGTTGCTGTGTAAGGACTCGGCTAAGGAGTAGTTTTAACAAGGTTCCGTTTTCATTTACCAGAGCTATTATCCAGACTTTCTTACCTTTCATAAATACCTCCTGAATTTTTAATTGTTTGGGGCTAGATAAGAGAGCGCCCTGCCTTCAAGTTCATATTTTCATTAAGTTCTTGAACTATACATAAAGTTATGAAAAGGAATCCACTAATATTACCCTTTCTAAAAAGTTTTTATTGAAATAGTGCACGCTTATAGTAAAACAAAAAAGTGCAACAAAAGAACCCTAATGATTCCTTTGTCACACCCTGCAAACTTTATTCCATGTATTTAATTTAGCTGTTTTTTCTTTATCTTGAAATATGACAGAAATCCAATTGGATATCCTTTTAGATTAAAACAGAACTCCAGCAGAGAATTAATAAAGTGTCTTATAAATGTCAAATACTGTGTCTTGATCTAACTCAACATAGTTGTTAGCCATCAGTCTTCCCTGCTTAGTCATGACAGTTTCTGTGAAACTTTCTAAATCTGACTCTGTCACGCCATATTCATGGAGTGCCTTTTTAGGAATAATATGATTTAACAACACTTCAATTTCTTCATATACTTCTTCCGGTTTGCAGCCTAAAATCTCTGCAAGAAATGCATTTAATTGAGCAATGCTTCCTGTAGGATTAATGGATTGATACATTTTATAAACTTCTGTAAACATTGCATAGTTTGCTTCTCCATGTGGTACATGATAGGCTGCTCCAAGTGGATAACTCATAGCATGTACTGCTGCACAGCCTGCATTGCCGAAGGCAATTCCTGCATATGTACTCGCTGTTAATAAATCTCCCAGCAACGGTATCCTGGCTTCTTCTCCGTCTCTCGCAATTGCCTTATATGCATTCAGAATAATCTCCATAGCTTTCAATGAGAACATCTGTGTAAAGGAATTTGCCTTAGGAGAAGTATAAGATTCAATTGCATGAATCAATGCATCTATAGAGCTGGTTGCAAAGAATTTAAAAGGCAAATCTTTTAAAAACTCCGGAATTAATACCGCATCATCCGCATAAAGTTCCTCTACTGCCAGTCCCATTTTCGTATTCTTAGCAGTTAACTCCAAAATAGAGATATTGGTAACTTCACTTCCTGTACCGCAGGTAGTAGGTACTAAGACCAGCTTTTTATCCCGAACAACCTCTAAGCTTCTATCAAACAAATCTACCACGGGACTGATATGCTTCAGTGCAAATAATTTTGCCACATCTAATATGGTGCCCCCGCCTACTGCTATGACACGGTTATACTCCACATGTTTTATGTCTTTATAAATATTCTCAACCATTATATCAGTTGGTTCCCCTGCCCCATATTTACGATAATTCACTACATGTGCGCAATCTGTCAGCCCTTTAAAGAACTTTTCATAAGTGGATCCGCTTACAAATAATAAATCCCCTTTTCCAATTGCATATTCCTTACAAAAATCTGAAACAGTTTCAAATTGTTTAATCGTTGGTTTTATACAAAATTGTTTCATTAGTAACACCGCCTTAACTTTCTGTTAAAATAAAAAAGTGCAACAACAAAGCTTTGACCTCGTTGTCACACCATAACAATGATTTTAACACAATTTTTCATTTTTGAAAATATATGATTTCTACCTCTCAACAGCAATAAAGGGGACCATCATTTCTTTTCTCGTTATTCCTGCGTGATTTGATACGAACTGTGCAGATTCATGGCTGTGGGCAATGCCTTTATCTGAAATTGCAACTGCCAGATAATCCCCTACAAAACTTTGAAATTTCGGGTGCTCTTCTCCATCCCCGAATAATTTTCCTTCTATGACTTTCTCCCTGGAAAACAACAGGAAGTCATCTCCAAACACTTTATAAAATTCCTCCGGAAATTTCTCTTTATACTCATCCTTCACATAAAAGCATGCTGCCCTGTTTTCAATAGAAATCTGGCGTATCAGCATTCTTAAAATCTCAGGATAATCAGTAAGGAATTTATATTTCAAATTGATATGTCCATGGTCTGCTGTTATGATGAGAATAGTATCCTTAAGTACCCGGGACATTTCCTCTGCTCCTCTGTTAAGTTCTTTCACCCAGGAAGCTGCCTCTTCACTGTAGCATCCGTACTCATGCATATCAGAATCCGGCTGCGGGAAATATGCATAAATGTACTTATTCCCATCCAGATCGCATAGTCTTTCTACCTCCTGAAACATTTCAGCATGTAATGAAACCTTGTTTGTTCCAAATGGAGAAACACTATATGCTTTAGCATTACCAGTTTCATTGATAATATCATATATATTTTTATATGGAATTATCCTGCCTGCCACATGATAATCAGCAGCTATTTCATCACTGTCTTTTACAGTGTTGATAAATGCATTAACAATCTTATCTATTTCGCTGAAGTATAAACTCCATCCAAGCCATCCATGTTCCACAGGAGTTAACCCACTTTCCATTGAAGTTGTTGCTGCAGTTGTGGTGGGAGGAAATACTGAAGATATTTCTGCCGCTAAATGCTTACGTAAAAAACTTTCTTCTTCAAGATGGTATTCCAGTGCATCTGTGCCTAAACCATCAAATACCATCACAACAACATTCTTATAATCTTTCATTAAATAATTATCAAATATCGGCAGTGCAGGATGATTATATTTTGCTCCGTAATGCTTTAACACTGAACATGCCAGATTCACAATGGAATTATCATAGTCCGGAAATTTTATGTCCATAAAGTACCTCCTGAAATATATCTGGTCTGTACGCACTATAGGTTCCCAACTGCAACTATTAACTTATACTTATTCCAATCAAATCTGCCGTGAGCGAAACTTTTTCGTCACATCACTCTACAATTTTCGAACAAGTATAAATTAAGTTTACATAAAGGACTCTTAATTATTATTTTCTGCAATTAATTCCGGTTTTATAAATTTACTGTCATATAATACTTCTGAGTGATTGGATATTATCAATTCTTCCTTTATTGTATTTCCGCTGACTTTGTCCACTATTTTTCTGTATATTTTATTGTTTCTATAATACTTTTCATTTTCTTTACTAAAGTACAGGTCTTTTTCAATTATATGGTATGATCTTGTTTCCTGATTTAAAGCTCTCAGTTCTCCGCAAAGATGTGTATCTGTAACATATGTAATTAATTGATAGGTATTTTCTGTATTATTTTTAAAGCAATAATCTAAATAATTATAAACTATTGATGTTCCTGTTCCAAAAGGAATTACCCTGTTAAAGTCCGGAAATAAATCAAATTGATTGTGATGATGATGTTCTGTTATCTCCAATGGACTATGAAGGATCATCCAGTGTATGAGGTTTGTGAACTGGCACATGCCGCCTCCGACCCCTTTGGACGGTGCCCCGTTTTTTATAGTAAGACCCTCTAAGTATCCTTTTTCTTCTGAGCAGCATCCTACTGTTTTCCAGAAAGAAAATGTTTCTTCAGGTTTAATTAATATACCTGTTACCTTTGGTGCCGAAAGCCTAAGGTTTTCAGCCTTATTTTCCTGAAGCTGAAGGTCCACATTGCCAAGTTTTCTCCTTATAAGGGAGTTATGGGAATATAAAAGCACCGGAAGTTTTTCTTGGCTTTTTTCTGATGCATATCTGTTATTATCTGCTATCCATTTCATATATCTTTTTAATCTTTCTTTTTTTACGGATATTTTGTATGTTAAAGGACTAATCTCACAAAATAGTTTTCTTTCCATACGTTTCCCCCCTGTTAATCAAATTATTTACTGTTAGCTATTTCTAAACTATTCATCATTTGATTAATGTATTCCGGTTTATGCCCCCAAAATTAATTTTACCAGTATTTGCACAAAAAGGAAAGCGGGCACGTATCATTCCAGATAATAGAATGGTACGTGCCCCCTTTGAGACTGCTTTATTTCAACAATAATTTTTTCCATAGCTTTCCTGTTTCAGTAGCTGCCAGTCCTCCTGTGGATGTTTCACGCAGTGAAGCCGGCATGGATAAACCGATTTGGTACATTGCACTGATAACTTCATCCCAGGGCACCTTGCTCTCCACACCTGCCAGAGCCATGTCTGCAGCAACAAGAGCATTGGAAGCACCTGCAGCATTACGCTTGATACATGGAACTTCCACAAGTCCAGCCAGAGGATCGCAAGCCAGTCCAAGCATGTTTTTTAATGCCATTGCCATTGCATGAGCAGCTTGTACAGGTGTTCCTCCTGCCATTTCAGCCACTGCAGCAGCAGCCATTGCACTTGCAGA
>JBEHWK010000188.1:0-5752 GCA_040217795.1 Clostridiaceae bacterium | reverse complement strand
AGGCCCCTATGCCGCTTCCAACAAATACCCTGTTTTATTTACGGATCCTGATTCATTAAGGTCCGAAACAAGGAACTTTTTGATAAAATACAATATCAGGAAAGTGATAATTACAGGTGGAACAGGAGTGGTGTCTGCTGCTGTGGAAAATCAGCTTAAAAATATGGGCATTACAGTGACCAGAATAGGCGGAGCTGACAGATATGAAACTGCCCTTAAAATATCTGCCGCTTTTGATTCAAGCTTTAACAGAGAAGTATCCATTGCCCAGGGAGGCAATTACCCTGATGCCTTATCAGGAGTTGTCCTTGCAGCAAAAAGAAAGCTTCCTTTGCTTTTAGTTGAAGAATCCTATATTAAAGACAATGTTCTTGACTATATAAAATCCAGAGGTACAACTTATCTTTATGTATTCGGAGGAACCGGCGTAATTTCCAATACTGTGGTACAGAAAATCAGAACTCACGGCTCAACAGGTTCGACTTCCGGAGGTTTTTAGGGACTAATAAAAAAATCGCCAAGGCGATTATGAGCCGTCGATTTTTTTCTCGCATCTGCCTTTCCGAATGTATATGAGGAAAATCTGGCAGGCGACTATTTTTATTTTTTTACTCTTTAGGGATTGTAGCTGCACTATGTATAATTGCATATACTTTAAGTTATCCACAGTTTTAAATATTATAATTTCCTAAAGAGTAAAAAAATCCCCGGGGTTCAACCCCAATGTCATTAAGTTAGTCAAATGAATAAACACAAAGTCGTCAATAAGTGTAAAAAATAACTCATTGGCGGCTTTTTTTCTAAAGTATATATTTGGGGGGATATTTTTGAGCATGACTAATAAACAGACAGTCTATCTGCTAAAAAATTTTTGACGTTATGCTTATTTTAAGCTACTCTATAATTGAAGCTCACATAAGTTCTAGTCCTTATCTTTCGAGGATGTTTGCGGCCTTCTCGAATAGGTAAAAGATATTTTTGTATAAGTGCTTCAACATCAGGTGGATGTACAAGGTCAAGAATTCTAAAGAATTGTCTACAAATATGCATTGCCATCGAAAAGTTGACTTGGTAGCTATGCTTTCTCGATTTCTGTTGAATTACAACATTCAGAGTAATGATTTCACAGAAGTTATACATGACCATTCTTGCAAATACTTCTTGAGTTATGTACTCCACTTTTTTTGAATGAAAATATGAAAGACCTATCGTATACTTTAATTCTCGAAATGCAGTTTCAACTCCCCATCGCATATGATAAAGCGCTTTTATTTTTTCTTGACTAAACTCTTCTGTCGATAAGTTTGTAATAATTCATTGATACGTACCATCATCTAATTTTACGCGAAGCACCCGAAAACTCATTGGATAATACAACGTTCTATTGGTATCAAGATAATCAAAAGTAGTTTTTTTGGGCATAAACCTATATATTTCTGGATGTTCTTTGACTTCTTTAGTTTGCTTTCTTGTAAGCAATCTATGAAATTGTAAATCATACTCTTCAGTGTCAGGCAGCACTAAACCTGACAAAATACCACTACTTGAAGTATCTTTCACCCTAATAAGATAATTCCATTCCTTTTGTTCTATGTGGGCAAAAATATTATAGCTTTCATAACCACGATCCGCTATTATAATCGCTTTTTCTTTAAGCAAAGATTGATCTACCATGTCAGTAAGAGCTTTAAGCTCGTTTGATTTTTTTCCTGGCTGTAGGCGCGCATCGAGATATAGTTTATTACACAAATCATACATGACATTAAGGTGCAGTAAGTTATATCCTTTTATATCAGCGGCGGTCTGGAAGTATGTTTCTAAATCCTTATTATTATGAGGAATATGCAAGTCTGAACCATCAACAGCAATAAGACGATATCCTTCATAGGTTTTATAAGTATCGAAGGAATGAGTGAATTCATGGAGCAGGAACTGAAATGCTTCTGGAATCAGCTTTTTCCGTTGTTGAACAAAGGCAGATGAGGATACTGTTTCCAAATCATAATTGAAATATTCAAGGAGTTCTTTATTAAGGCTCCCACTTCCAATTGAGAGCAGAATCTTAAAGATTGCTCCAAAAGTCAGCTTTCGCGTACGAACAAAATCTGTATCAGAGTTCTTGACGAAGTATTTCTTTTTTTCTCCCATCCCATCAATGATAGAAAAAAGTTTGTTTTTGACAAACATTGCATAACTGGACATATAATATCCTCCTTAAAAATATTCATATTTAAGGGGCTTCGCCGCAAAAATTTCAATATTTGTCAAGCATATTTTTAAAATTTAACATAAAAAAAGAACAGGGTATAAATTTAATACTCTGTTCTTTCAGCTTCGTATTTTGATTAAGTCTTAACTTAATGACATTGGGTTCAACCCCCGGGGTAAAAATCACGAAAATGCAACTATTATGGATAAAATCGCACATGCTGTAATTAAAATGGCCAGCAGAATACTGATTACTGCCTTTTGTTTCCTGTATTTCTTCGCTTCAGTTTCAAGCTTCTGAATCTTTATCTCAAGTCTTATTATTGTATCCGTATATTCTGATATTTTCTCTGCAACATTGTTTATTAAGTCCTGGTCCTGATCTTTTAACAACTTTGGAACAATAGCCTTGTATAGCCTATCCTGTTGTTCCCAAAACTTAACTTTGTCATCAATTTTGGCAGTCCCATCTTTCCCCATAAGTCTCTCTCCTCGTTACTAAATATATTTGTTAAAATAATATATCATTTCCTTATAAAATAATAATATCTATATTTTAACAATTTTACACATAAAGTTCAATTATTAATTTACATATAGTTTCAGCTTTCCGCACTTTATATAGGACTTAAGAGCAGTTGTGACTATCAGCATTTTTTATATCCTCAGGTGACTTGAAAAAATTTTTCAAAAGGAAACCCAAATACATATTTGACAATTTATTGAATTTAGTTTATAATTTCACTTGTATGAATCTTTTAGGAACCTTGCCGCTGTGCATGTTCCATGTAATATTATTATTTTGTTGTCCTTGAGGATCAGGAAATCCTGAAGCATGGGCATCCTTAACGTTTAACTCTGTTTTTTTGAAACTGCAGCGAATTCGTACCTCGCTGCAGTTTCTTTTTTCAGCTTATAAAAAGGTTGTATTCTTCCTGGTCAATTACATTTCTTAGTTTTTTAAGCACCCTGTTTTTAAAATGTACAGCAGCTCCGTAAGTAATGCCCTTATAATCAGCATAAGACCTGATAATATTCCCCTTCATGTAAATATGCTGAATCATTTCCGTCTCCTCTTCCTTAAGGTTCAATATGGCTTTCTTAAGCTTTCTTATGAAAACCCTGTTAAATAAGTCGTCCTCAAAATAAAAGCTCTCATCTGCAAGAATGTTTTCCAGACAATCGTTTAAAACTAAAGCTGAAGCACCTTCTGAACTGTCCCTCCTGGCTAATGTTCTTCCAAGATATTTCATGGAAGTTTTTATCGCCACAACAGCATATGCTACAAATCTGTGCATTTTAGGTTTATAAAGTTTAATGCATTTAAACAATGTGCTATAGCATTCACTTACCTTGTCGTCAAAATCATAACCGTGAAAATTATATTTTCCTGCAACTGACAGAATAAAAGGTCTGAACTTCTCCGCCAGTTCCTCTTTTGCTGCTTCACTTCCGCTTCTTGCCATGAATGCAAGATCTTCAATTCTGTCAAAATCCAAAGAATTCATTGACCTGATCCCATTGGTACTATTTTCAGATTCAGGTTCTGTTTCTGAAAACACTAATTCTATCATTCCCTATCCTCCTTAAATATTTACATTTCGTGTGAGCCACATATATCATATACGCCCTTATGTAATATTTTACCTCTTTTGGACAAATTTTCATCGATTTTCGTTATACATATTTTTTGTTATGACCTTTATAAATTCATATTTTCCTATAAATTCAGGCATTTATATGTAGTATCATGTCCCTTTTTGAAGAACAGCCAACATTTTCGCGATTTTTCTCCACAATTTTATGGGGAAAAATTTTTAAAATACCCCAGGGGTGGCTCCAATATCTGGAACCACCCCTGGGGCATTTTTACAGTATAGAGGTACAGAACGGCACTGATGCTGCAGGTCTTCCCGTTTATAGAAAGAAGAATTTTTCAGGAATAAAGCTTGATGCTCTTCCTCAAAATATCTTTGACGTATCTGAAGCTGTGAAAGCAGTTCTTGCTAACCCTGCACGAGACTACTTTTTAAGTGAAACATCAAAATTAACACTGGTTTAGGATACCAGACCTGAAGTTTATTATAGAGAGGAGGTGAATTTATGGAATATTCATTAATAATGACTTTTGTCACTGCCAGCGGAGACAAGTCATCCATTACTATTGCAGGTGTTAAAAGCACAATAACCCCGCAGGAAGTGTCTGCACTTATGGACACAATAATATTAAAGGATGTATTTTTAACTAAAACAGGATCCCTTACTGCAAAATACGGCGCTCAGTTAACCCAAAGACAAGTTACTCAATTTACAGTTTAATATCTAAATATGAATTTCTTTTTGCTGTTAAAAAATTAGGATAAATATACGATATGCACTCCAGAATGGGGTGCATATTTTTTGTCCAATAATTATTGTTCCAAAAATATTTTTGTTTTTAGATTCCTATAATAATAGCTACTCATTATTTGTCATGAAACAGTACCATGCAGCGTACCTATGAATAAAAAGAGTGACTTCGTCACTTTCGCTAGGGAACCCTATGTCCGTACCGGCCTGGGCATAGACCGTTAAAGACCATTTAGGTCTTTAACCCTTCGACGACACTACGTGTCTGAGACCTCTGGGTGGGACTCTGCAGGCACATAAAGATTATTAATCTTTATGCCCGTCCTTTGCCGGCGGGGAACACAACTTCCCCTGCACCCCTTGCATTTTTTATTCATAGGAAAGATTACACTTTCCTATGAATAAAAAAACAAATCAATGGAAAAATTATAAACATATATTTAAAATAAGGAGTTTTTTCCAGATGACCAAAACGTACAAAAGCCTTCTGGCAATTTGTGTGATTGTTTTATTCATAGAAGTATCTATACTGCTTTTGTTTCTACTGCTGAAAAAGCCCGCTGCACGCTCAGCCTCAACGCAAATCTACCATTCAGCAGTAAGTTATCCTCATGAGGAAAGGGGGGCTCCTGCATATGATAAAATAACAGGAAATGATGGCTGGCCTCATTACAGAGTATTTTTCTGGGTTCCTGAAACAGCAACAGTCTTTACCCCTTATGCTGATACGGGAGTAAATACAAATGTTTCTTCTCACGGTCCCGTAGAAAACTGGTCGGTAGTGGAAACAAAAACCACTGCTAACAACAAAAAACTGGTATTTATCTTTGTTCCTAAAACTTTTGTATATTTATACGGATATGGCTTTGAAAAGGTTATTCACTTAAACTACAAATAAATAAACAAAAAAGGGGCTGTTGAAAAACTAATTAGTTTTTCAACAGCCCCACTACTTACTCTTAAAATCCAAAATACCGTTCCTCCAATTTTGATACCTATCTCCTGATAGGTGGGTGTCCGCAAAGATGCCGCTATCTTCCCACTGCCGTATAAAGGTCTCACCATGGGCCTGATATTATCATCAAATATAAGACTCCCTGTGCTGTAATGTAGATTCAAAACAGGAGTACTTCAAATATTCCAGAATTACTGTGCTGCAGACTGGACTACTCTCCGGTCATCACACACTTTTTTT
>JBEHWK010000187.1:0-5832 GCA_040217795.1 Clostridiaceae bacterium | reverse complement strand
ATGGAATGTGCACAATGGCAAAAGTCAAGTCAGGATATTACTGGAGAGAACCTATGGATGAAGATTTTAATCATTGTTTTAAGGTTTACCCGGAAAGTGTAAGTATTTTTGATATAGATAGTGAAACTATACCCCTATACTTAAGAAAAATGTTAAAATTAAAGAATGGGCATTGGAAAATTAAAATGACCCCAGGGTTACTTCCCTAATTTGGAAGTAACCCTGGGGTATAAAAATTTCTTGACTCTCCAGTTACAGGAGGCTGTAAACTAAATATAGAGGAAAGGAAGTGATGTATTTGTACCGAATCGGTGAGTTTTCAAGAATGAGCAAAATTACAATTAAAACTTTACGTTATTATGATGAAGTAGGTCTGCTTAAACCTGAGAACGTAGATGAGTTGACAGGGTACCGGTTTTACACTACTCAGCAGCTGGTAAAACTGCATAAAATACAAGCATTCAGGCAGATAGGTTTGCCTATTGATGAAATTAAACTTATTTTGTCTGGAGGAAATGAAAAGAATATTCTTGAAAAACGTAAAGATGAACTGAAAGCTGAATTGGAACGCAATATAGAACAACTTTCCAGAATTGAATTTATTCTATCCGGAAAAGAGGAGGAGAGTTATATGAAATATCAGGCAATTATTAAAGAATTACCAGAGTGCATTGTGTATTATAAAAAAATGACGGTTCCAAGTTATGATTCTTATTTTCAACTGATTCCAGCTATTGGTCAGGAATGCTTAAGAGCAAATCCTGATTTAAAATGTGTAGTTCCTGAATATTGTTTTATTGTTTATCTTGACGGAGAATATAAGGAAAAAGATTTTAATGTGGAATTTTGTGAAGCTGTAAATAAGTTTGGTAATGAGACCGGTGACATAAAATTTAAAAAAATAGACAGTGTAATGGCTTTATCTGTTATGCATAAGGGGTCATACAGCGGATTAGGAAAAGCATACGCATATGCTTTTAAATGGATTGAGGAAAATGGATATGCAGTTGCAGATAATCCAAGAGAAAGCTATATTGACGGTATTTGGAACAAAGAGAGTGAAGAGGAATGGCTTACCGAACTCCAGATTCCGGTTGTACGCAAGTAATATTAAATAAACCCCAGGGGTGCTTCCAGTTATGTGGAAGCACCCCTGGGGTTTATTTAAAGAGGAAAATGGATTTTTTTGTTGAATTATATATAGTGAATGCAATATTTATAATATAAGAAATTATATAGGTTTTATAAAGGAGTGACAGAAATGAGTGAAAAAAAATGCCCTGCATGCGGCGCGTCAATTGATGTAAATGCTACTGAATGTAACTATTGTGGAGCACCTGTCGGAGCTCAGTCCCAGCAAAACCAGCAACAGCGATACCAGGAAAATCAACAGCAATATAACCAGTCCCATGGATATACCTCTTCAGAGTTTTCATACCTGAAGCCATATTATCAGATAGAATTTGAGAAGATACAAGCAAGTAATGAAGCATATAAAGGAAGATTCAACTGGTGTGCTTTCTTTTTCTCATGGATCTGGGGATTCACAAAGGGACTATGGGGGCCGTCTTTAATTACTTTAGTTTTATTCAGTGTACTCAGCAGAACAGACTTTGGGATTTTTAATTTAGCAATTTGGATAATCTGGGGATTAAGAGGAAATTATTTTTATTATTATTTAATAAAACACAATAAACAGTTTCCTGATAAGCTTTAATATCATAAAAAGCCAGGTGAGATAAGTCTAGCCTGGCTTTTAGAATTATATAAATGAGAGGATTGAATCTAATGAAATATTTAGGATATTTTATAATTCCAATTGTTGTACAACTTATATTTATTATTGCAAAAAAAGAGAGTAGAGGTATTTCACAGAATGACAATATTGATATTGACTTTACTGAAATGCGACTACCGAGAGTATATGCTTGGATAGGTGTAATAGATTTTATATTTTTTATTGGAATTTTTATTTTAATGTTAATATTCCCTGACGATACAGCGGAAGTGTGGGTGGGAGTTGTTTTTATTGGATTTGCAGCATTAAGCTTAGGTATAATAACTGCATGTTCTAAATGGAGAATAAACATATATAATGATCATATTGTTTATAAAACTATCTGTGGACATTCCTATAAATATCTTTATACGGAAATAAAATCAGCAAAACTTTCACAAAACTCATTGAAAATAAAAACTGTCAATAAGACTTTCTACGTAGACCCACATGCCATAGGGATGGATCTGATCTTAGAAAAATTTGTTGAAAACAATATCGCAGTAAGCTAATCATCAATAATTCTATATAAATATTAATCAATAGTCCTGAGGAATTTCTTATTTTTAAATGTTTTTGCAGGTAGTAACAATATGATCAAACATTTTCTTTACGGCAGGAGCCATAAACATTGGATTAAAATTAGTTATTCCGATGATTCTATATTCAGCTGGCTCAATTGGATATACATCAACGTTATTTTTATGGTTTTGCATTACCAGCTCAGGCATGATACAAATCCCAAAACCGCTCTCAACCATGGCGATTGTGGATTGATCGTCAACTACATGGCAGGTGGACAGAACATTTAAATTATATTTACGGAAAAATTTATTGATGTCTGCATCGGCGCCTTCCCGCTGATAGACAAAATGCTGCCCTCTTATATCATCGATGGTTATATAATCTTTATTTTCAGGAGAAAAGTTTTTTGGAACTACGCATACAAGGCGGTCAGTATACAAGGGCGTGATACTCAGCTGATCTGCGCTTGATGTGGATAAAAAGCCTATATCTACTGTTCCGCTTTTTACCCAAGCGGATACGTCATAATAATTTCCCTGATATAATTCTATAGTAATATTCGGATATAAATCATGGAATGAACTTACAATATGAGGTATCCAGTTTGTGCATACGCTATTGAAGGTTCCAAGTTTTACAGTTCCTTTTTCCAGTCCGTTCAACAGGGAAATTTCCTGCTTCAGGTGTTCCTCGCTGTTAAGGACTGCCTGGATGTGAGGAAGCAGATTTTCGCCATATCCGGTTAATTGTATGCCGGACTTGTTTCTGATGAAAAGAGGAAAGCCCAATTCCTTTTCCAAACCGGAAATAGAGTGGCTTATAGCAGATGGGGTCAGGTGCAGAATCTCAGCAGCGCGCTGGAAACTGCTATATTCAACTACGGTTTTAAAAATCTGATATGCTGACAATGACATAATTCTGATACATCCTCTCATAGTATAGATGAAATTTTTTCAACATAAGAATGAAAATAATGAATTTTACTTATGTAATTAATAGTATTAAAATATTTAATAATAGTCAATAGATTATAGGGTTGGAACCCTATCAGAGAAAGGAGATATTATGAGGATTGCAGTTATTGGTGCTGGTGCAATGGGGGGGCTTTACGGAGCTTATCTGTCACGAAATAATGAAGTGTACATGATTGATGTAAATGAAAAAACTGTAGAATCTATTAACAACAATGGTTTAATCATATATGAAAAGGAAAAGGATAAAAATGTGATTTTTCCTGTTTCAGCCGTTACAGATTCCAAAGATCTAAAAATAATGGACCTGATAATTGTTTTTGTAAAAAATAATTATACTATTTCCGCCATGGAGAAAAACAGAAATCTTATAGGAGAAGATACTCTGGTTATGACCTTGCAGAATGGAGCAGGGAATGACAGGGCTCTGGAGAGCTTTGTTAAGAGAGAAAATATTCTTATCGGCACAACAGAGCATAATTGTACAAATTTACAACCAGGCTGTATTTCGCATAATTCAAGCGGAATAACCAATATCGGAATGGTAATTTATAATAATGATATATTACAGAAAGTATCAGATATTTTCAAATGCTCTGGTATAAATACAATTATTTATGAAAACATTCAAAAAATCATCTGGAAGAAGCTATTTATTAATATGGCTCTTAATTCAGTTACAGCAGTTTTACAATGTAAAGTGGGATATTTACATGAAAACAATGATGCAAGCCAGATTGTAAAAAGGATTCTTTCTGAAGCGGTAGATGTTGCAATTGCAGATGGCACATATTTCAACAAGGACGAAGTTATAGCAGCTATTGAAAAACACATACAGGATGATTTTTATGAGGTCATAACTTCAATGAGCCAGGATGTTTTAAACAACAGGGTCACTGAGATTGATCACATCAACGGAGCCGTAGTGAGAGCAGCTAAAGAGTATGGTATTGAAACTCCTTATAATGAGTTTATTGTTCATCTCCTTCATGCTATTGAAGGAACATATCAGGGGAAAGCCTGTTAAATAATCATAGAAGGAAGCCTGAAGCTGCTTTTGCAGCTTCTTTTTCTTGTAAGAATAATGTTGCAATGATGGTTTCAGTTAGCTATAATTTCATAATGAAATATTTCCGGAGAGGAATTTATGATTAAAATATTAATTAAAGGTACGACAGGCAAATTTGGCAAAAGGTATACGCCTCGTCAATGGAGGATTATTATGAAGTATAGAAGTATTTTTGATATAATCGGACCCATTATGATAGGTCCTTCAAGTTCCCATACTGCCGGAGCTGTGCGTATTGGCCAGCTTGCAAGAAAAATTTTTGGAAAGGAGCCCAAACTCATTGATGTCCATTTTTACGGTTCTTTTGCAGAAACTTATCGTGGACATGCTACTGATGTAGCTGTGGTGGGAGGAATTCTCGCATTTGAAGCGGATGATGTCCGAATTCCTGATGCGCTTCTTATTGCAGGGGAAAAAGGAATTGAAGTGCAATTTTACAGGGAGGAAGCCGTTCCGGTTCACCCAAATACCCTTAAAATAATTCTGAAGAATAGTGAGGATGCAATGGAGCTTACAGGTATTTCTATAGGAGGCGGCGCTGTACAGATTACTGAACTCAGCGGATTTCCCCTGAAGCTTTCCGGTGATAATCCCACTATCCTCATTCTGCACAAGGATGCTTACGGTACAATTGCATCTGTATCAAATGTTCTTGCAAAAAACAGGATCAACATCAGCAGTATGGAAGTTTCACGTATTGAAAAGGGCCAGTCTGCCATGATGGTCATTGAAACTGATCAGGGAATACCTGAGAAAGCAATTGAGGAAATAAGGGACAGGGAGAATATTATCAAAGTGGTAGTATTAGATAAGTAAAGAAAGAAGAGGAAGCATTAATGTTTAAAAATGTTGCGGAGCTGGTTGCTCAGGCTCAGGAAAAAAACAAGAAAATATATGAGATTATGGTGGAGCAGGAGATTGAAGAGACGGGTAAAAGTCAGGAAGAAGTATATGCCCTTATGAGCAGGCATTATTATGTTATGAAAAATGCCACAGAGAAGGGGATTAAGGGAGTGCGATCACATTCAGGCATGACTGGCGGAGATGCGAGACGTATGTATGATTATATCCAAAAGGGAAGCTTTATTACGGACAAGACACTGCTTACAGCAGCCTGCTATGCTGTTGCAACTAATGAAGTCAATGCTGCTATGGGAGTTGTATGTGCAACACCTACAGCTGGTTCTTCCGGAGTTTTGCCTGGAGTCCTCCTTGCAGCAAAAGAAAAATTTCATTTAAGTGATGATGAAGTCATAAAATATCTCTTTACAGCAGGGGCTTTTGGCTATATTATCGCAAACAACGCATTTATATCAGGAGCAGCGGGGGGGTGCCAGGCTGAAATCGGATCTGCAAGTGCAATGGCTGCTGCTGCAGTGGCTGAAATGGCAGGAGGAACACCTGTACAAGCTGCTCATGCAATGGCAATGGCATTAAAAAACATGCTTGGACTGGCTTGCGATCCTCTGGCTGGACTTGTGGAAGTTCCA
>JBEHWK010000186.1:0-5876 GCA_040217795.1 Clostridiaceae bacterium | reverse complement strand
TGATCTAGTATTAGATTACAAATATTGATTACATTTTTTGCCTCCGTTACCGAAGGTCTTTTTTTGCATGCCCTTAAATAGCATTTTACTGGTGAATAAAACCACTTAATGGGTTTTATAACTAAATTTAAGACTAATTTTTTAAACAGCGTTTTTTCATACGTCACTTTACACTATCTTAAGGCACAAGCTGCCCTTTCAGCATAAATTTAATATTCCCTGCTTCATCAGCATTAACTATTTTTACTGCATCTTCGGGAGTTAATTCCAATGTAACAGTACCATAGTCATAAGAAGTATTTTCATCTGTACTTGAAGCAGACACTTCAGTAAGACTCTTTCCCACTGCCAGCACTCTTACATTCTGAAGAATAATTGAAGTTTGTTTATCTACAGTTGAAACCACATCAACATAATCCTCAGGCTGAATCAATTTACCAACTGCTTTCTTATCTGAAACCTCTATAGCTATTGCCCTGTATCCTGCTTTTATTTTTCTTGTGATATCCTGACTCTCTGTGAATTGATCTGTAAATCTGCTTGCAAAAAGCATCTCTCCTGCTTTCAGGTCGGTTACTGCATATTTCCCTGCCACATCCTCAATATTTTTCAAAGCCTGGGCATGAATTGAACCTGCACTGAAATCTTTCATCTCAAGCATATCCTTGGTAATAAGCTGATTCTTTTTAATGTCAACTTTGGGAACCACAATTGATATTATATTCTGTGCCTCTTTATACTTTTTATCAAGACCTACGACATACTGCCTGAACAGAATAGTAGTAATAATTGCCATTACAAAAGCGACTATCAATATATATTTTGATTTCATCTGATCACCTACTCCACCAATCTGGTTTTATAAATTTTAGAATCATTTATTGTTCCTGTTACAGAAGAATTTTTTACAGTTTGAATGAACTTACCATAAAATGTTTTTTTCCCATCTGTTCTAATATCACAAAGTGCAAATCCACTTACTTTTAAGGTAGTGGGATTGAATATTATTATTACAGCTCTTTTATTTTGAGATTTTTGAGTTATAGATGTCATGTTACCAGGCACTTCACCTATAGTGTCTCCTACCTTTATTTCATTTGGGCTCCCATTAGTAATATAATCAAGTGTCTTACTGGCACTATTTCCCTGTCCTATATCCAGATACCCAAACCATCCTCCCGAACCTATTTTATTGTCATCTTTTAAAGTGTATTCTGTGCCAACAGTCAAAACCGTTCCTTCTGAAATCCCTAACGGGATTACTCCTGTCATTTCAGTTAAAGGTTCTCCTTCCTTTGCTGCAACAGATGTTACTTTAATATTTACAGTTGTTACTCCGAAGATTTTCATAAAATAAGTGGATACATCTTTTTCCAATGTTACAGTAACTTTATTATCCTGTACCGGCACATCTGCCGGAAGGCAATCACCCTGTCCATTCTTCGTCAAAATATCATTGGCTGTATTTTTAACATCAGCTTTAACTATGTTTATGTCTGAATTACTGAATAACCGCTGCGCACCTGACAATGCAGCTGAATCTGCAGCTTTTCTCATTTCTCCTTTTACTGCATACAGCATACTGGCATCTACGGCAAAACCACCAACTCCAAGCATTAAAAAAATAATAAATACAAATATAATAACAGTACTTCCATTTTCATTTTTTTTAATATCTATCAGCTTAGACATTCACCTCAGCCTCCTACTCTACCCGCATTGTCGCTTTGTTTGTAATGGTATACGGCGAAGGCAATATTGTGTCCATAAGCGGGGTAATATAACTTATGCTGTATGTTATTGTAACCGAAACATAGTCTCCTGATTTCCTTGTGGAATCTGGTGGATTTATTGTTATATTTGAAGTTGTGAGTGCAGGATTAACTAATGCATTATCTATTGCATATTGCTTAACCTCAGAATCTTTTTTCCCCAGACCTGCCAGTCTTACAGATTCCTGACTTATAATATTCAATGTATTGGCTGTATAGAGTATTCTTCCAAAGTCAATAATGCCGCACATCAAAAATAAAAGAATCGGTACAACTAACGCAAGTTCTACCGCAGCCTGACCTTTTTTTATTTTCATATGATCCACGCCCCCTTAAATAAAAGGCAAATAAATGCACCCAAAACAATTGCCGTTCCATACGGGTATTTTTGTGAAAAGCCTGATGTTGAAAAATCTATTGTATATTTAACACCAGAAAAAAATGAAAATAGCCATAAAAAGATTGATTTTATAAATTTTATGGAATCTTTCCGGAACATAATTATCATCAACGCTATAACTCCTCCAATTAGCGCCATATATACCGCGGTATTGAGAACGAAGAAACTTCCCTTTAGAGCCCCTATAAAAGATAGAAGCTTAACATCTCCTGCTCCCATTCCTCCTAACAGATATGGAATCAAGAGAATGCATAAACCTGTAAAAAATCCAAGGAGTGAAAATTTAAATCCGTTAAAACCGCTGAAAAAAATATTTAATACATATGCTGTAACAAGGGACGGGAATATAACCGCATTATATATCTTTTGCCGCTTAAAATCCGTTACAAAACATATAACCAACACTACTACCAATAATATGTCAAATAACATTTTTTCCCTCCTTATATAAAAGGCTTTACAATACTGCAAAGCCTTTCAACCAATGCTATAAATTTTTACTACAGTGCTCCATCTAGTGCGGTCTTAACCTTGTTAAATAAACCTGTAAGCGCACCAGAAAATACTCCTACAGCGAGCAATACCGCTGCAACAACCAAAGCGACTACTAGTCCATACTCTGTTGCTCCCTGACCTTGTTCATCATAAAATAATTCCTTAAATTTGTTTAACATAAAAGTCTCCCCCTTTTTGGTATTAAAATATATAATTAAAATTGCACTTCCCCAGAATTCATTTATTTACAAATTCAACTATTTATCCAATTTTGTTGCAAGGGATCATCATCTGGACATCCTGGATTGGAAGCTCTTTAGTAAACGTAAACCCGTTCAGACTTTTAACGAAAGTATCTGTAATCAACATATTAAAGAATATTCAGAATATTCTTTAATATGTTGATTACATTATAATTCTTTTTTCCCCTTATTTCAACATAATTTGTAATTTTTTGTACATAAATATCGAAAAACAACTTGTAAAACAAGTGTCATTCTCATCATTTCTTTCCAAATAACTAAGATCCACAGAATTACAGATATAAACTATAATTCTGTGGATCTTTTCTATATACAATTATTATTTTGTGTTTTACAACGTGTTTTTTTAAGTTGTCACCATTTTATATGAAATAACCCAGATACGAATTAACCACACCCTCTCCAAACATCAAGGCAATAAGTGCACCTATAAACAGAAATGGTCCGAAGGGTATTGCATCTTTTCTTGTTTTCTTTTTAAATACTATAAGGAGTACTCCATATATTGCTGCAACAATAAATGAAAACATAAGAGTAACCAAAGTATTCTTAAAGCCCAGGAAAAGTCCGCAAATAGCTGCTATTTCGATATCCCCTTCTCCCATTCCTCCTGTGAGGAAAACTATGAAAGCTATCAATCCTGAACCTAACGCAAAACCTGTTAAATATGTCCCTATACTGTAATTAAAGTAAAACTTCTCAACTAAAAGCAAAACAACTCCTGCTGCTATGCAGGGAAAAGTGGTTACCGAATAAACATCCTGGGTTGAAAAATCTATACCTGCTATCACTATAAGAAATGCAACCATAACTATAAACTTCAGTGAAATTATTGTAAGTCCGAACTTCATATATATAATATAAAACAATATTCCTGTAAAAAGTTCTACAGCAGGATACTTCACTGATATCTTCTCTTTACATCCTCTGCACTTTCCCCCTAAGATAATGTAACTAATCACCGGTATAATGTCATATGGTTTTAGTTTCATACTGCAGTTTGTACAGCGGGATGGAGGGAATGCAATTGATTCATCCCTGGGTATCCTGTATATGCATACATTTAAAAAACTCCCTATACATAATCCCATAATAAATATACATATTCCCATCATTAACTCCACTTCTCTCACCCTCTCAAATCTAATACTTATAAAATTTATATATTAATTATACCTCATTTACCATTTTTTCATATAAAAATTATCCCTTGATTTATTTTCTGTTCCTCAAAGGATATTTCAATCGAGTAGGAGGGAAAATCAGTTGAATTTTCCCGACCTCTCACACCACCGTGCGTACCGTTCGGTACACGGCGGTTCCTTAGTTTACACAGACCTTGTCATAATAATCGAAAAGATATAGAAAACCTAGCTTAGTTAGTACTTTATTATTAAGGCTAATACTCAGAATTGGGCTGTTGGATATTCTCCAATAGCCTTTTCTTGTGTTCGCATATTCCCAAACTTTGTTTGCTTTAACACCAAGTAGTTTCAGCATTTTAAATCTTGTACGGATTCTCTTCCATTGTTTCCAGAAGACCATTCGAATTCTTCTTCTCATCCATTCATCAGTTTGTTTTAAGAGCATTTTCATGTCCGCAATTTTAAAATAACTTATCCATCCATAGATATATCTCTTTAGTTTGTCTATGCGGTATTCATTTCCCCATCCGTTACTTCTTGCCGTATATTCCTTTATTTTGGATTTCATTTTAGCGATAGCTTTCGGATGCACTCTTAGTCTCGTTCCTTTCTTTTGTTTATAGAATGAGAATCCTAAGAACTTAACTTTCCCAACATATGCAACCTCTGTCTTTTCCATATTCACTTTCAGGAAAAGCTTTTTTTCTATATACGGCAGTATATTTTCAAGGGTTCTTCTTCCACTTTTCTTACTCTTACAGAAAATCATCATATCATCTGCGTAACGCACAAACTTATGACCTCGTTTCTCCAATTCTTTGTCCAATTCATTTAGCATTATATTGCTAAGAAGCGGGCTAAGCGGACCGCCTTGCGGTACTCCGATTCCTGTTTCTTTGAATGTATGTCTTTGAATTGCCCCTGCTGTAAGGAACTTATGAATCAGAGATATTACTCTTCCATCCTTGGTTGTCCTTGATAGTATTTCAATCAGCTTGCTTTGATTGACTGTATGGTTGGTAGAAGGAAGCCTTGGTGTTACCCTTGTACTTCCAGCCCCAAGCAGAACCCGGCGTGCAGTTTTCCCGCACCGGGCTCCCCAAAACGATTCGCAATATTCTCTTTTAGACATCTGCATGTATTAATTCTGGATAAGGTAGTTTAAACCATTCCCTGGTACTTAAGTAAGACCAATATAATTTATGTCTCTGACTTCTCCGTCTAAGAGACCTTATCCATTGAAGAACAACTTCCTCTCGAATATATACAAGTCTATTCCTACAGTGATATAGTGAGAAATATTGATAGAAACCATTAAGCATACTTATTAGTTGCTTCTGTTGATCTCTTCTCTTCCAGTGACTATGCTTCTTAAGCCATTCGTGAACCTTATCTAAGAACTTCCTACAACTCTTTACTGTAGGTTTCCTTATTAAGGCAAACTGACCATTCTTTCCGACACCACTTATATGCCTAAATCCCAAGAAATCGAATGTTTCTGGCTTTTGGTCATATTTAGCTCTTCTTTCTCTTGCATATCTACCAAAGGAAATAAGCCTCGTCTTTTCTTCTGCAAGTTCTAAACCAAACTTGTTCATTCGGTATTTCGAATATTTCTCAAACTTTTCTGCATCCCTTTTATATTGAAAGCAAGCTACATAGTCATCAGCAAACCTTATTAGGTTTGCTTCCCCATGTGCATATGTTTTATATTTCTTTGCAAACCATAAGTCTAGTACGTAGTGAAGATAAATGTTGGCAAGTAAGGGGCTGATCGGTCCGCCTTGAGGCGTTCCTTCCG
>JBEHWK010000185.1:0-5897 GCA_040217795.1 Clostridiaceae bacterium | reverse complement strand
TGCCTCCGTTACCGAAGGTCTTTTTTTGCATGCCCTTAAATAGCATTTTACTGGTGAATAAAACCACTTAATGGGTTTTATAACTAAATTTAAGAATAACTTTTTAAACAGCGTTTTTTCATACGTCACTTTACACTATCTCGATTTCAGCATTAGTAGCTGATATTGGGATTCTTGCCTTAAATAAAAACAGGGTGCAGAATGCCTGTGATGCAGCAGCACTGGCAGGAGCAAGAGAGCTTCCGGATAAAGGTAAAGCTTTTAGCGTTGCCAAAAGCTATGCTAAGACTAATGGAGTTGATGACAGTTATGTAGACGTAACTTTTCCAGAAAGCAACAAGATTACCGTAACTGCTACCGATAAACCAGTGGATTTTTTCTTTGCAAGAATCATGGGTATAAACCAAGGTTTTTCTAATGCTCATGCTTCAGCTTTGGTTGCACCACTGTCAAGGGTTAATGGACTAGTACCCTTTGCCGTAGTAGATAGTGCATATACACCTGACCAGACTGTAGTACTCAAGCAAGCTGGAGGTGACGGGACCGGCGGTAATTATCAGGCGGTAGATCTGGATGGATTAACAGGTGGTACTGTATATAGGGACACCATAGTAAGTGGCTGTAAAACATTTTATGATGTTAATCAGACCTACACTATTTCTACAGAACCGGGTGCTAAGAATGGACCTACAAGACAAGGACTTGAAACCCGCATTGGCACTGATACATGCACCATTGACACATATGAGAGTGATCTGGATTGCCCCAGAGTAGTAAAGGTGCCGTTGATACAAACATTGGGGGCGTTGGATGTAAGTGGTAGGGCTCAGATTACAATTAAGGGGTTTGATTATTTCTTTATTGAGAGTTTATCTGTAGAAGGAGGAAATCTAGCGGTTGAAGGCAGATTCATTAAGAGGGCTGGGGATGGAGATGCAGATCCTTCACAGACAAGTTATGGAGCTAAGGGAGTAATACTTACAGAATAGGAGTGGTATAAATGAATTTAAGTAAAAAAATTATAAGCATTGCAGCTGTACTGGCACTTTGTGTAACAATCGGCGTATATTCATTTGTTAAATCAGTTAAAGTCAGTTCAGGAAACAGCTACCTGGAGGTATATGTAGCCAAGAAGGATATACCTGAAAAAACAAAGATTGATGAAACCATGGTTGCATTGGAAAAGATTGATTCAAAATATGTCCTCAAAAATGCAGTTTTAGATAGAGGAAATATTATCGGAAAGATTACAACAGAAAAAATAGTTCAGGATGAACAGATAGTATCAGATCGTATAGAGGATCTGAATAAAAGTTCTTTTTCCTACAATATTCCAGAGGATAAAAGAGCTGTGACCATTTCAGTTGACGGAGTGAATGGAGTGGCGTTTTTATTGAACAAAGGAGATTTTGTTGATGTTATGGTTTATGAGGGAAAGCAGGAAATCAACAAGGTTTCTTATCCTGAAACAGCAAAGATGATACTTAAGAAGGTTCAGGTATTAGCTGTAGATGAAAACAGCAGCACCTCAGATGACAGCCAGAAGAGTCAACAGACACAGAAGAAGGTCACACTAGCTTTAAGCTCTGCAGATGCAGAAAAGCTGCTGCTGGCTGATTCCTTTGGAAAAATAAGACTTGCACTGAGAAATCCTGATACAGATAATACTGATGCTACTCCGGGAGCTGTAAGAGATGATATATTGCCTCAGAAAGGCATGGAGACCAAATAGAGAATAGGTGGTGGTGGAATTGGAAACAATCAAGGTGTTTATTGCAGACGGGAAGCCAGAGACAAATATCCATGTGAGAAATTACTTCTCAAAGTCACCAAGGCTGGAAATTATAGGAGAATGCAGTGATGGAGCTTTGGCTGTCAAGATGTGCATTGAAAAGAAACCTGATATTGTTCTTTTGGATATGGACTTGCCTGGAGTGGGTGGTATAGGTGTAGCAGAAGTACTCACAGCTGTAGTGCCGAATGTTTTAGTAATAATGACCTGCAGCAAGTTGGGCAAAGAAAGTTTTAAGAAAGCTATGGCAGCTGGGGCAAGAGATCTTATAGAAAAGCCATTTATTGCACATGAGCTTGTTCACAAGGTTATAAGTTTATATGACAATCGTGCAAGATCCCTGGCATCTGCGGAAGAAAAAAACTTTGCAGAGCTTGCTGTTAAACATGAAGTAATAACGGTTTTCAGCACTAAAGGGGGCGTGGGAAAAACAACTGTTGCTTCAAATATAGCGGCTGCTCTTGCTGAAAAAACAAATGAAAAGGTGGCACTTTTGGATTTTGACCTGGAGTTTGGTGATGTTCCTATTATGTTTAACATTTATCCTGACAGGACAATACATGATTTAAACAATGAGATACAAAATCTGGATGCAGATCTCCTTGAGGAATATCTTATAGAGCATCCTTCAGGAGTGAAAATACTTTCCGCTCCTTTAAGCCCCGAGTTTGCAGGCTTTATAAGCCCGAAAAATATAAGCAGGATAATTAATGTGCTTCTCGAGAATTACAAATATATCATTATAGACACAGCACCTTCTTTTCATGATATAAATCTTGCAGCAATGGATGTATCAGATAAAATATTCTACGTTACAACTTTAGATCTGCCCTCAATAAAAAATGCCAAATTAGGGCTGCAGGTTATGAAGACTCTTAAATATGACGACAATAAAATCAATCTCGTTCTTAACCGCTATAATAAAAAGTTTGGCATTACAAAGAAGGATATTGAAAAGAGCATAGGAAAAAAGACTATGTATACAATACCGGAAGATACTGCGACGGTTGTACACTCAATGAATAAAGGGAACCCTTTTGTGATTTCCCATAATAGCAGCGGAGTAGCAAAAAGTGTCATTGAAATTTCCGGAACAATAGCTGCTGATAAGAAGGTTTCAGAGAAAAGTTTACTAAGAAAATTATTTGGATAGCCAAATGAAGGGAGGCTGGTATAATGTCGCTAATAGAAAGGCTTGAGAAGGATAAGAAAGATAAGAATGATAAGAGCAACGATATAAAAGAAGAAGTGGGTTCTCCTAGAGGGGAATCCATGAAGGTTGACAATAATGTTTATATTGAATTGAGGGAAAAGGTTCAGGAACGTCTGGTAGAGGTTTTAAGTCCTGAAATGGCTGAGAAAAGTGAAGTGGAATCTGCTGTAGCTGTGACCCTTGAAGATATCATAAAAGAGGATAATATAACAATAAAGCAGAGAGATAAACAAAGACTGTGCATTGAAATCACAGATGAAATCACAGGGTTGGGACCAATTACAAAATTTATTGAGGATTCAAGCATTACAGAAGTCATGGTAAATGGATCAAATCAGGTATATGTCGAGAGGAACGGTAAGCTGGAAGAGACTGATACAATCTTCAGAGATGACGGGCAGGTAATGCAGGTTATAGACAAAATAGTTGCACCCCTGGGAAGACGTATTGATGAATCATCTCCTATGGTAGATGCCAGGCTGAAGGATGGATCCCGTATAAATGCCATTATTCCGCCATTGGCTCTTGACGGACCGGTACTGACAATAAGAAAGTTTTCAAAGGAGCCCTATATAATAGATGACCTGATAAGCTTTGGAACCTTAAATTCTGAAATGGCAGCTTTTTTAAGAAAATGCGTCAGGGAGAGACTTAATATACTGGTATCAGGGGGAACCGGCAGCGGGAAAACAACAACTCTCAATGTACTTTCTTCATTTATTCCAAGTGACGAAAGAATAGTGACAATTGAGGATGCTGCAGAACTTCAATTGAATCAGAGACATGTAGTAAGGCTGGAAGCAAGACCTGTAAATATAGAAGGTAAAGGAAGAATAAGCTTAAGAGACTTGGTAAGGAATTCCCTGAGAATGAGACCTGACAGGATTATAGTAGGGGAGGTGCGGTCTGAGGAAGCCGTTGATATGCTCCAGGCTATGAATACCGGGCACGATGGATCGTTGACAACAGGCCATTCCAATTCTCCCAGAGATATGTTGTCCAGACTTGAAACTATGATGCTTATGGGGGGGATAGACATGCCACTTAAAGCTGTCAGGGAACAAATTGCATCAGCTATAAACTTAATTATCCATCAGACAAGATTTAAAGATGGAATAAGGAAAATCACCAATATTACTGAAGTACAGGGGATGGAGGGGGATATTATAACCCTTCAGGACATTTACACATATAAAGCTGATGAAAATGAAGAAAGAGGAAGATCAAAGGGAGAGTTTGTTTTTACAGGATTGAAAATTAGAGCTTTATCATGATCATGCAATCAGCAAAAGTTTTAATACAGGAGTTGAGAAAATAATATATATATATTTGATTATAATTTTTGTTATTTCCTTTACAGTTACTATATGGGGTTGCAGCAAACTTTTTAAAGAAAAACCTGTATCGAGAATTGAAGGTTATTTTATGCCTTATAAGGCAGCAGAAGGAAATATAGATGAAAAATCAATGAAAGCTTCATTGAAGGAAAATCTTAATACAGCTGGGAATAAGGCTTTTAAAGCTCTTGCCATGAGCGGCTACAGAAATAAATTTGACAAGTATCTGGAGAAAGCAGGTATCCTTTTTACTGTAGAGGAGATGCTTGTTATAATTCTTTTTTCTATGACAGTACTGATTGTTGCTGGTGGAGTACTATCAGGCATTATATGGGTCGGAATTGGTCTGGGGATTCTGTACATCATGGTTTTCAGAGCATATGTGGAATGGAAGATTCAGAAAAGAATTATGAAGTTTGATGAACAGCTGGGAAATACCATTGATATGATAGTAAGTTCATTAAGAGGGGGCTTCAGCTTTTTGAATTCCATGGAAATTGTGGCTAAGGACATGCCTAAACCTATTTCAGATGAATTTGGAAAGGTATTAAAGGAAGTTTCTATTGGATTTACTCAGGAAAAAGCATTGAACAATCTGGTGGAGAGGGTTCCAAGCGAGGGCTTAAAGATGATTGTTACAGCTGCAGCCATACAGACACAGACAGGAGGAAATCTTGCTGAAATATTGGATAATATTTCTTCAACAATAAGGGAGCGGGTACAGCTTAAGCGTGAAGTTAAGGCGCTTACCTCTCAGGGAAAGATGTCAGGTTGGGTTCTAGGTCTTTTACCAATATTTTTAGCTTTAGTAATATCAACCCTGGTCATGAATATTTGGCGACCTTATTTCAAAACACCACAGGAGTGCTTATGATTGTATTTGCAGCAGTAAGCGAAGTTATAGGATTCATAGTAATAAATAAGATAGTTGATGTGAAATATTAGGAGGACTTTTATGGAGTATATTTATTTCATAATGATTTTTGCCTCAAGCTGTATCATTTTTATTATGCTTCTGGCAGAAGTATACGGGCACAGAACCAGTGTAAGTGACAGACTTAAGCGTATAGATGAGATGTATGAGGAAGAAGATGAGTTTATAAATCAGAGAAAACTGCCTTTTAGAGAAAGGATAATTGAACCCTTTATTAATCGTGTGAAAAATATTATAGAAAATATCACTCCCAGGCAGAGAAGGGCTGAATTGGAAATGAATCTGAGGGCTGCCAACTATCCTTATGGGCTAGGGGTAAATGGATGGATAGTTCTTAAGGCATTTTTTTACATTGTTGTTCCTTTAGTATTTCTTTATATGTATATATTGAATTCTGTATTGGATTTAAATAAAGTACTGACAGCAATATTATTTACAGTAATATGTTTTATGTTTCCTAACACTATTCTTAAAGGCAGAGTCAATATAAGAAAGAAAAACATGATAAGAGAATTTCCGGATATCCTGGATATGCTTACAATAAGCGTGGAAGCTGGATTGAGTCTGGATGGAGCAATGGCGAAGGTTGTTGAAAAATCAAAGGGTGATTTTTCTTCAGAA
>JBEHWK010000184.1:0-6007 GCA_040217795.1 Clostridiaceae bacterium | reverse complement strand
TATTTCAATACTTCGCTTCTCTTTTTTTAAAATTCTTTGTATGGAGAATTTCCCCGTTGCTGCTGCTGTAGGTAATCCTCCAGGTGCCATAAGCCATTGACCTGCAATAAAAACATTATCAAGTCCTTTTAAAATTCCCTTAAACCTAGGGTTATTACCTTCTTTTGTGGTAATGAAACTCATGTAGGAACCTTTGTAGGAGTTGCAATATCTGTTGTAGGTCGCTGGTGTCCAAACATCAAGGATCTCCAGTTTGCCCTTATACTCAGGGAATTTATCTTCAATTCTTTTTAACACTTTGTTTCCAAATGCATTCTTGCACTCCTGGTATTTTTTCTTATCACTATATAACTTCATCCAATATTCATAATCTTCCTCATATTGAGTAAAATTGCTTTGAATAATGGTTTTCCCTTTTGGAGCAAAAGCTGGTTCATATCCATAATTTTTAATGCTCATTCTGTTATATTTTTGTGTACCTGCGCTTATTTCTTCACAATCAAAAAAATATGTGTGCAAATCTTCAAAAGCTCCATCTACTGAAAATGCAACCTGGCATCCGCTGAAGACAGCATGATTATTGTAATCTTCATATGCTTTTTCCATTTTTTTGTCCATGTATTTTTTATCTAATAATTGTTTAAAAGTGAAATCTGTATCACAAGCACAAATTACATAATCTGCTTTTACCATTCTGCCATTTTTCAAAATGATTCCGGATGCATGATTATCTGAGTCTAATTTAACTTTTTTAACTTCTGCATTTGTAAAAACCTTTCCTCCAAGTTCTTCTAACCTCTTCTTCATTCTCAATGCCATTTCTAATGAGCCGCCTCGGGGAATCCCTCCATTTCCGGAAGTGATTGTAGCATAGGACACTATTAATGAAAACGCAACATACTCATTTGGCAGATAGTCTCCCATTAAACTCTTAAGTAAAGGATGTTTAAATCTATTCTTTAAATCTCCAATATTTATTTTCCCGTATTCTTTCATTACCTTCATCATTCCGGACATAGACTTTCCTAAAGATAAGTATTCTAATACATTCATCATATCCATAGGTTTCTCAATTGGCATATCCATTGATTCCGCCAATCTTGTGGCTGAAATGAATTTCTTTATTTCCAGCTCATCTTCAGGTGATATTGAAAGCATTTCCCTCTCTGTCTTGTCCAAATCTCTCCAAAGGGAAACCTGTTGTCCATTCAGCTCTGCAGTATAAAACAATTCCGGTTGAATTACATCTATATTGTCACCTAAAACACCCAGGTCTTCCCAAAGTTCATAAAGAGGTGTATCTTTTTTAGTACCTGTCAGCCAATGGATACAATTATCAATAACGTATCCTTTTCTTTTCCAGCCTGTACATTGACCGCCGACAACTGCATTCTTCTCATAAACTGCAGCTTCAAATCCGGCTTTTCTGGCATAAATTCCAGCTGAAAGCCCTGCGACTCCCCCGCCTATAATTACTACTTTTTTCATATCAGTAAGCCCCCTCGCTCCTGGATTTATATTCCTAATGATCGATATATTTTTCAATTATTATACTCTTCTGTTTTATTTTACCACTCAATCAACTTAATTGCTATAAAAGCTGCAAAAAGAGCAGGGACTATTGTATATGAATAAATTTAACCGCCAACTGATGTTCAGCGGCGGTTTTTATGTTAGTAATTCCTGACGTGATTATTTATCTTCCAGACTTAGTTCTCTTATTATTATTTTTGCTGTTTCTTCAGCTACTTCTCCTGTAAAACTAATGCATTGCTCCATATGCGCCGGAGAACCGAGTGTCATACCTTTAGTCAAAACCCTGCAGCATAAACACGTATGCCTGTCCATGAAAGTATCATGCAGCTCTTTAGATAAAGCCATAGCTTTGTTAACACTTGTATCTTTTGCTTTAGTTCTGCCAAATAATAAACCCAATGCCATTACACCTCCAGCTACTGCGCCGCAAGTGCATCCTGAGCCACCCATACCAACTGGAAATCCTGAAGCCATTGCAATAATATCATCAGAAATTTCCTGTTTAAATTCATCCTTAATAGTTTTTACGATTGCCTCAGAGCAATAAAAATCTCCATCCCTATAATAATTCTCTGCTGTAGTTCTAATTTTTTGCAAATCAAAATTACCCAATTTAGTTCCTCCTAAAATAGCATATTAGTCAATTGAAAAATAAAGCTGACCTGAATTAGTCAGCTAAGTGATTTATATTAATTTTATCATAATATTCAGACATCTGCTATTGTTTAATTCTTTTCTATTCTTCATAACAAATCACAGGAGTTCCATCCTCTATATTGTCAAAAATTGCTTTAGCTAAATATAATGGACAATTTACACATCCATGGGTTCCATTTGTCTTATATATATCACCTCCAAAAGAATATCTCCAGCTTGCATCATGCATTCCTATGTTTCCGTTAAAAGGCATCCAGTAAGTTACTTCAGCTTCATAATTTGCTCCTCTTAAAGTTGATCCTTTTTGCTTATAATTCAGCATATAGACTCCAAGCTTTGTAGAATTCCCCCTGTTAGGATTACCTGTTACTACGGGACCCTGAGTTATGAGCTTTCCGTCTTTATAAAACCATAAAAGCTGCCTTGTTATATTAATTTCCACATAAGTATTGCCTATATCATCTTCACCTCTGGATACAGCCTTTTGAGTATATACAGGTTCTTTTTCAAGCACCTCGCCAAGTTTTATATTTTCAACTAATGATTTTGTTTCAACAGCACAGTTAATTCTCCATCCGTAAAATCCGCCCTTGACTTCCACTATTTTTTTTGCAGATGTTTTAAATTTTCTTGCTATGCTGACTGTATCATATTTTTCACACAATCCCTGCACATATTCCTTAACTGCTTCATTATTTATTACTGCATCCAAATTTTCATCAACACTAAGCCATTGATTTATTATATTTCCATCTAATATTTCATTTTCACTTCCAAATATATAAGTGATTTTTGTTAATACATACTTGTTCAGAAGATTCCTGGTTTCAGCAGTTTTTTCAGAACTTAAAGTGTACTTTGGATTTTCGTAACAAAGATTTTCATTCAGATCTAATTTTGCTTTTCCTTCTGATATACTCATTTCTATAGCTTCAATTAACTTATCTTTATATATCTTGTTTCCGTATACTTCCCTGACAGCTTCATATGAACCATTTGAATACCTGAAACTTACATTTTGTGATTCTATAGTATCATTATTTAAACATTTTAATTCATTTATCCTGTTTTCTAAATTATCCTTATTATAAATAAATAAATCAGGTACATAGCATTTTTGATCCCTTACTAATGAACTAGCCCATTTAAATGAATTCTGCATCCGGCAGTCTTTAAAGATACCATTTTTTTCATTGCATTGCATTCCTATATCCTGTCCTTTTATTTCTTCTATTTCTCCGTTTCTTTCAATTAACTGCAGCTTATAATCTTTAATATAACTTCTAATTCTATCACATACATCATCATGTGCTTTTAATGAGACATCCACTCCATTTATTACTGTATTAAAAAAGAAATGCCTGGCAAAGTATAACGAAATAAGCAAATATATCAGCACAATTGAAGCTGTTAAAATAATAATATTTGCTGCAACACCACTTTTAAAAAGCTTTTTTATATTAATATTCTTCATACTGATTTATACCCTTCATCAGAAATTACAATTAATCTATAATATGTTTCTACTTTTCATTTTAAAACTTCTTTAAAAATAAAGAACCCGGAGTTCCCTCCAGGTTCCTTTACCTTAATCTTCCATTCTTTAATATCTTTATTTATTTAACGTATATAATTTTTTTACAACATTTAACCCATCCAATATTTCCTCTCTTGAAAAGTTACACCTGATAAGTTTATCTTCATTCCACTTACTGATTTCTTCATAAAATAATAATGCAAGTTCCAAGTGTTTAGGGGAGTTATGTGATTCTATAGCTTGAAATAGCATATTTTCAGCTTTATTGACTTTACCTTCACTTAAATATTTTTTAATCATTATCTCCAGAAGCTGGTCTTCCGTGATGGTAACATTGTCACTATTTTCATCAATACTATTTTCTATAGAATTCCTGCTCTTAAAAATAGAAGCAACAGCCTGTAATGCTGTTTTTATCATTCTCATCATATAGTCATTTTCAAACATTATTAAAGCACTCCCTTTTTCAAGCCTACAATTTAAATTAATATGAATCATATCAATATTGTACCATTAAATCAATTTTATTACACCCAGGTTTACTTATTAAGTTTAAAGTAAACCAAATAAATAACTAAGGATATAAAATAATGGAAGCTCTGGTGACTTCCATTATTTTATAAAAAATTTACTCAACTTCATCGTATGTAATAATTTATTTTGAAATTTCTATATTCTGATTTTGTAGTAATTTTATTGTTAGAAATAAAACTACCTTTTCAGTAATGTGATGAAAGGTCCGGTCAAAAGGTGATTTACACTCCTCATTTGTTGGTTTTTCAAGAATATCAGATTCAACGATTTCAGCACTTATTAATTCACAGAATACTTTTTCATTAAAGAATTCAATTGTTTTAAAATTTTGCTGACAAATATCTCGTCCAATTATTGATTCTTCACAAGGGTCACAAACTTTGATGCTAGTTTCTAATATCTCTACTTCAGTCTCAGGAGTAGTTGTTTTAAATTTAGGCGGAGTCTTAAATGTAACCCTGGTAGCACATTTGAAAGGAACTTTAATTGTTGTATGTTTCACCTTTCCGCAGGGTACTCCCTTATCATTATGTTCTTTAGCGGCATATTCTATGTTCTTCCGTATAAAGCCATCTAAAAATAGTATTCCGGTATTAGGATTGCCATTTTCAGAGTTAGGAATAAGTTTGCATTGATTTAAAAACACATTTTTTCTAATGCGTTTAATCTCCAATATAGCATCTAACTTAAGCAAAGACTCAACAGTAATAGATACTGTAAATTCTGTTAACACCACTGGAATTTTAATAATTACAGGTCCTGCAGTGACTTCAGTAGGATGGGGAATATTCTCAAAAAGAGGTAATGTTTCTGAAGTAACCGTTGTTTTGCAATCTTTAATGTTTACTTTATCTGCTTGTTTTTTTTCAGGGTTTTCAGAATTATTAATTTCATTTGGATTACTCTTTTGTTGCTTATCATCACTATGATTTTTTTCGCTATGTTTTCTCTTAAACAGCTCATATTCATGCTGTCTTTCCAGCTGTTTTCTCCTATATCTATCTTCAGTAGATTCTTTTGAGTGGTGAGAGTGGTGACTTCTCGTCATAATTTATCCTCCTCTTAAAAATGGTTAGTGTAAAGTTTTTCACACTATTTTTTTGTTTTTTTCTTTCTCAAAAAACTCCCTCAGGACACAAAGCCTTCCGATAAATACAAATACAAACTTCATTATATTTATAGAGAATTTACTTTAAATTTCTTTAAAATGGATTTATATTCACTTCCTGATCGTGCTATAAATTTCAGCTTTAAGAAATTTAATCCTCATATCATGGGATTATGCCTGACTTACCATGTTAATCTCAAGCTTTCAACCAGACAGACCGCTCACGCGTTAGCCGAGGTACATGGTATAAAAATATCACATACTATGGTGGCCAACTATGCATTAACTGCAGCTACTGTTATTAAACCATTTGTAGATACCTTTAACTATAAGCCTTCCAACATTCTTTCTGCTGACGAGACCTACATAAAAGTTAAAGGAGTCAGACATTATGTTTGGATTGTTATGGATGCTTGTAAAAAGTCTATCCTAGGCTATCAGGTGTCTGATACTAGAGCTGTCGGACCATGCATACTTGCTATGCGAATGGCTTTTGATAAGTTTAAAATCTTTCCTGGCAAGATGTTGAAATTCATTGCTGATGGCTATAGCGCTTATCCTTTAGCAAAACAACAGTTTGAACTGGAAGAAAATAAGCTCTTTGATCTCACACAAGTAATAGGACTTACTAATGA
>JBEHWK010000183.1:0-6051 GCA_040217795.1 Clostridiaceae bacterium | reverse complement strand
GCCTGACAATCCTCCTCAAACAAAAACTCTCCAGTGAAAGCTTTGTAAAATCCCTGAGCGTAATAAAGTAGTTTTTGTAAAGCTAATGGAGTAACTTCTGATAAATTAGTTAAAAAATACTTTACAACGCTATCGATTTTCATCTCTTCAAATTCCGGGATAACACTTCTCTGCCTAAGGTTTAATATAGCTTCTTTGCATTTTTTATAAGCTAAATCTGATAATACATTATTGTTATTTTCCAGAATTGATTCCATAGAATTGATATTATTCAATATTTCAAATAACTTTTCAGAATATTGTTTTGTAGGAATTGCTCCATCAATATATCTAGTTATGGTTAATTCTCCCCATCCCAACAACTCTGACAATGGTCTCTTACCAATATTGTACTTTCCTAGGATTTGTTGAATCTCTTCAACTGTAATTAAATTTTCTAACTTTCTATAAGCATCATCCATCTGTTTAAGATTATAATCTCTTAAACTAGGAACAAACACTTTACATCCGCAAAAATTGCAACTTGCCTCCTTTCCATTAAATTTAATAGTTTTTCCCTTAATTTCTTTCTCCATTGTGATTTCTTCAATAGTGTATTCCAC
The DNA here is from genome assembly GCA_040217795.1 of Clostridiaceae bacterium. GTDB lineage: Bacteria > Bacillota > Clostridia > Clostridiales > Clostridiaceae > Clostridium_T. Next base: position 5,449 of record JBEHWK010000183.1, on the reverse strand, counting down.
CATTTCACGACACTCTTCACAGAACGTCATCATTTTGATTCCCTCCTTTAAACTAACTAAAAGCCAATTTAACTCTATATAAACAAATATTTTATGGGTTTGTTAAGTTTATGAAAAGAAATCACTACTACAAAATCTTTACCTGATCTTGTTTGCGTTAAATTTGTTTTTATGTAAATATTGACCATCTCAATACTTCCCCAATTATCTAATTCATACTTTTTGCAAAAAACATAAAGTCTTTCGTAGGAATATTCAGGTTTGGTATTTGCTACTGCATAACAAAAGTCTTTATAATTCAAATTTAATAGAATTTCTTTTTCCTTATCTGTATCTATTCTATAATTAGCAGCAAAAGAATCATTAACTTCTCTTATGGACACTGTATACTGTCCCCTTTGGATTAATTTTTTTAATTCCTCGAGATACTCTTTAATCTCACTCTCTTTGTAATTTGTGTATTTTCCTGATTCTTGTGACTTACAATCCAATTCAATTTTCCTCCTGCTCTTATTATATGTCAATTATACTCCTCTGATACAAATAAATCAACAAATACGTATCAATTGTTACATTTTATATTATGTGCAACTTTTCATTTTTTAATCAAATATTATAATATATTAATATCTTAAACGTAAAAATATTTAAGTTGTTGAGTTTATAATCCCTATAAAAAAACACCATCACAGGTTTTTCTGCAATGGCATCTTAATTATCTACATCTCGTCTATTATAATTAAATCAAATTTTCATACTCTCTTTCTATCACATTTACTCTCATCTTTTGAAATATTTATTTCTTTTAAAGCTTTATCATGAACACGGAATATATGCTGTAGACTGTAACCCATCTCTACTGCAATCTGCTCCCACGTTTTAAAACAAAGGTAGCGAAGTTCTAAGAGTGTCTGATGTTCAGGGTTATTTATTCCTTTTATGAGATTTATGATTTCCTTTTTCAAATCCACTAAGGTATCAATATCCGCATTTATTTCATTTTCCAAGTCAATAATCTTCACTATGATACCTTCCATAGAATGTACATTACGAGTACCACTTGGCGGAGTATCACTTAGTGTAGATGTTGCTTTAGTAGCCAATTCCCTTAAAGATACAATCTGCTCAAGTTTACTATTAATTCTTTGGTCTATACGATAAGCCTGTGATAAATACTCCTTAGCAGCCATTATTTATCACCGCCTTTTTTCCATGGCATTTTGCCGCTATAATATTTTTCTGCTATATAACGTTGAAGTTCTTTATCAATGCTTGCCAGTCTTTTAAAAGACCTTTCACAAGAAGCTTCTATTTGTTCTTTAGTCTTTGCAAAGGGGCAGGATTCTCCAATGCACTTCTTCACAGTGAGTATTTTACAACCATTACCTCTAGTATGAGCTACACATTTATTATTAATATTCATAAGGATCATCCTCCAAATTCTCAAGTATTTTTTTAACTTCCTCTACACTTGTAACTTTGTAGGCTTTGCCCTTAGCATCCTTGATTCTTTGAATTGTTTTTTCTTGAAGCTTTGTCAGTTTTCCTGATGGAGTCTTTACCTCAAATGCATAAAATATGCCACCAATACAGGCTATAATATCAGGAATCCCTGCTGTACCATACATACCACCATGTTCCTTAAATGCAAAGCAGTGAGGCACAGTCTTTAAATATTTTAAAATTGCTGTTACAATCTCTCTTTCAGCCATAAACAATAGGCATTTAATATTTTGGAACCAACAGAACCAGGTAAAATCGACTCCTTATATATTTTTCTTTTTTTATACATATATATCTTTGGTTATATATACGCAAAGGAATAGGAAAAAGTCGGTTTTCCCGGTTTCACCGGTTCAAAAACATTAATCTTTGCCATTTCCTCCTTCACAATAGTATATTCCTTTCCAGGTTCTTCGCTTGGATAATTTATCTCTCCCACGTTTAACAGCAGTGAAGTTGGTTTCGATGTCTTTGTTAAAATTGGCTTGTGATAATGGTTTTAACCCTGCAGTGTTGCAATACTCCTTATACTTTGTAAACAAATCATCTCTTGTTGCTTCCTTGTTTTCATCCATTATGCAAAAGTCCTCCACAAAGGATAAAACACTGTTGCTTTCAATTTTATATCTTCGAAGCTCTGCACGAGTTGCATCTGTTTCTGAAAATACATAGTTGTTTTCAATAAGTCTTTTAAGACCAACCAATGCCCACATTAAAATACCGTTTCTCTCAGCCATGAACTTTTCTCTTAAATTCGGATCCCGCTTTGCTTTAGGAACAGAATGTTCAAATCTGATAATAATGAGCCTGCGATAAAAACCATCGCTGCGATCACCATAATTTCTAGGTATTTCATTACAAGAAAACATGAGTCTTGCATAAGGGCGAAATGAAAAAGGATCCTTGTTCTTGCGCTCTGCCGTTATATAATCCTCACCTGTAAGGGCTTTGAACATACCATTATCATCAATGCTCTTTGAAGGTAAATCGGCGAAAATATTTGCAAGCTTTCCGAATAATTCTGCTTTGTTAAAGCGGTCACCCAGGTTCTGCCATGTTATATTTGAGACATTTTCACATCCAATCAAAATTTCCTGCGCAACAGAAAGCAAGGTTGATTTCCCGGAGTTTGGAGTGCCTACAAAAACAAAGGACTTTTGTGCCTTATTTACCGGGATTAAAAGATATCCGAAGATCTCCTGCATCAGATAAATTTCAGGATCTTGAATTACACTTTTTAAGAATCTCATAAACTGAGGACATTTTGCTTCATTTTGATAAGAAGCATTAATTTGCACTGTTGAGAAATATTTAGGTGTATGTGGCTTGAAACTATCATCCAGGACATTATAAAGTCCATTTTGCAGATTAACAATAAATGGGTTGCAGTTAATCTCTCTGACAGCCTTAACAATAAGCATCTTCCATTGTCCAACTGTATCAGAAATTGCTGTCATGCTTGCATACCTTGGAATCATATACTCACGCACCTTGGCAGATGCACATATATCATCGACTGCAGAATATACACCATTTGCATAAATGTAATAATTACCTGCCCCATAAAAAGCATCAACATTTTCAGCCATATAATTTGCAAGGAGTCCTGATATAAAACGCAATCCACCTTTTTCAGTTGTTTCATACCATGGCGGCAGTTCTTCACCAGATATTTCTCTTTTTGTTTCCCGATTATTGCGGTATGTCCTATAAAGTTCCTTTTGGAAAACTATAAGGGGTTTCATAGCACCAGCCTTTAATCCGAAGTACACCTTCATTTCATATTCAATAAATGTAGAAGCAATCACAGAATCTACGTTATATAGATAATCTTTAATAAAACCTTGAGCTGTTTGAATGTCGTCCACTGCTGACTTTTTCACCTGCTGCTTTTGCAGAAATACACGCAGGTCTTCAGCTGGTAAAGGCTTATAGCACAATGCAGCTGGTGCTTTTGTTGTACATTCTTCACCTTCAAGTTTTGGGCATACAAATCCTTTTTCAGCTATAGTTCTGCATGTAATTGGTTTAGTGCCACTTTCAAGAAAATGATTGATCTTGAACTGTGTTTCTCCCCTGTTATAATCAGGGTACTTTGCAGACAAGTCATGAATAACCTTATCTCCACCTTCAAACACTGCAAGGTTCGTAATCATAGCATACCAGTCATGTTCTGGAAGGGTTGCAGCATTTTCTCTGCAGTGTTTTATAAACTTGCATCTATTTTCCACCAAAGCAAGTCCAGCACGTGATCCTTTAGGAGCTGATGAATCCCTGACAGTCTCATCCGGTACCCCTGGGAGGACAGCTTCCAATTCTTCTTGTGTATATCTAAGTTCCGGACTAAATTTTATACATTCCACCATAACCGGATCTTCTTTGCAGTGCATAAATCCAGGTAACCTCAGAACACGGCTCTCATTTATACAGGACTTGTCCCCTCCAAACTGAGCCACAAGACGCTTTTGTACCCTGCGGAATGAATTTACATCCGCATTTTTCATAAGCCAATAGGTGTGCAATGACTTTCGTGTCTTAACAATGAGTGATGGTGGAAGAGTAAATGCTTCAATATGCTTAAGCTGCTCTTCAAGTGGCTTGTCATCACATTCCATAAATTGAGCATTAATGCGGGTTATATCACAATCTTCATGTCCCCCGTAATTCACAACAAAATAAATTCCACGGTTCTTGCTGTTATGCTTTTGGAGTGTTTCCATTATACTGTCCACTTTGCTTATATTGGTTTCAAGCTTTGCACCTTTAAAAGTGCCTCTCTTGCGGTCATCAAAGATACGAATGCACACTGTATCACCAGGTTCAAAAAATGGTCTTAAGAATTCTTCAAGCGGAATATTTAAAGCTTTAAACATCTCCCGGCACCTCCTCACAATGTTCATTGAAATACCTTATAGGAATATTTCGTTTTCTAGCCTTTTCAATTTCCACAGCCATCCCTCTGCTTATTTTATTATTGCTTCTAAAGCACCAAACCTCCTGGCATTTACTCATTAACACCATTCCCATATAAAGAGCCAGGCTTCTTTCTTCAGCATCATCATCTTCCATAAACTGAGGAAACAACAGATGGGAAGCAATAGGAATACAGTTTTTTGATACTGCAAAACGAGAGTAAACCCTCGCCTTGCTGATGTTCTGTTCAATATCCCCTGCAAAAGGAGAACAAATAAACACCAAAGGTTTAAATACTGATTTTTTTACTTCTCGTTCAATTGTTTGTAATGCCTCATATGCAGTAGGGTCAGAATAACCCTCACTATTGAATTTATTCATACTCGTGATCATCCTCCTAAGCTACAAATAATTTTTGTTTCAACTTTGCGTAGTACCATTCCAATGTACGGTTTCTCTTTTGAGGATCCATCTCTCATAAGCAGATACTCAGGCAGCTTACCGGCAGTAGAATTCATATATTCTCTGAGCACAAAATTGCTATTTGTGAATTTTTCACTTTGACACAATATCAATCCTCCAATTCTTTTAATGTTCCAAAGGTATCTCCTACAGCTGCTTCTGCAACAATAGGTACATCAAATTCAGGAAATGGCTGCTCTTCCATGCAGGACTTAATAAATACCACGGCTTCATTTACTTTGTCCTTTGGAAGTTCAAATACCAATTCATCATGTATCTGTAAAAGTGGACGAAGCCACATTCTTTCTGGAAGTCCTGTTATAATTCGATTAAGTGCCAGCTTTAAAATATCAGCTGCAGTACCTTGAATAGGAGTATTTAAGGCACAACGTTCTGCAAAACTTTTCTTCCCCCAGTCATCTGAGGATATTCCCGGCAAATATCTTCGTCTGCCAAGATAAGTTTCAGTATATTTTCGTAGAGCTGCTATATTCTTAACTTCTTCCTGCCACTCTGAAAGCTTTGGATAACCTGATTTAAGGTTTGCAATAATCTTCTCACACTCCCAAAG
>JBEHWK010000182.1:0-6060 GCA_040217795.1 Clostridiaceae bacterium | reverse complement strand
TTTCAAGGCTTCTCTATCGTCCTTGCATTGTTCGTATTTTTCCTTGCGGTCTGCAAGCATCCTATTATATACAAACCTGACACAACCAAAAGTTTTATTGATAAGCTCTGATTGCTCTTTATCAGGATATAGACGGTATCTATATGCTTTGTTCATACCTTCTCACCTTGGCTTTCGATATATTTTCCAACTACTTCAATGGGCGCTCTACCTGTAGTCAATCTTTCTGATATTGTATTGTCAATTATTTTACGCCTATATATTACCACCAATACAAGATGGTAATACATCAATAATACTGAGATGTTATTATTATCTAACTGCATGTATAAACCTGCCTTATATTTACTACTGAATATATTCTAAGTGTCTCATATGCCTGGGTATTCCTCAAAGGGCAACAATTCATCCCCTTGCTCTCACTTCGTGAGTAAGGTAGCTTAGAGGCAGGGGACTTCTTGTGCTTTAGGTTAAAAAAGTGGATACAATATTAACGTATTTTCCTTTATCTATGACACAATTCCATCAACTTCTTTACAGTGTTGGAATTTCTGATTGTAATGCTGCTGTAAACGGATGACCCTACAACTTTAGACCATCGGGTTCTTGAGAATGTTTTTATCGGTGCGGACCAAAATATAATTCTTCCAAAATGTCCGGCTTTCTCATATTCCGGCTTGATTTCCCCGACTTTCTGAAACACTTCATCCACAGTAGTCGGCGGAATTACAAATATTGCATTATGTTTTGATTCTTTATCAACGTCCCACCAGTCTGGTGCATTGCGTAATGCTTCAAAGACGTCATCAGCCGATATAACCATTACAGGAAGATCCAACATGAACTTCTCTGAAATCAAAGCTTCACATTTCTTTTTCAAAAACTCAATATCAGAATCCTCACTGGAAAAGATAATGTTTCCACTATTAATGTAAGTAGTCACATCATGAAACTCGTTTTTCTCGAATAATTTCTTTAATTCTTTCATTGATACTTTGTTTTTTCCTCCAACATTTATCCCACGAAGTAAGACAATATATTTCTTCACGTTATCACCTTGCCTTTAAGTTTTATTATTGTGATCACTAAGCCCTATAGATTATCAATTATCACTCAGCATTAATTACATCTTGTCCACCAATACATCATTTTAAATTTTCCATGTCATATTAATTAAATCATATTGCTTTTGGTATTTTAATTCAATTCCTTTCTAAAGCTTTAAGCAATTTTCGGTGTAAAACATGTTTAACTTGATTTTAAAGTTGCTTTTTATTCTTATTTAAGAGTATTTTATTTAAGCTAATAATTTGGTATAAGATTGGGTTAAGCGCACTCACCGCATCTCACTATCCTTGAATTATTTTTTAGAAAAGAAAAAAGGACATATCCTATGATAAGTCCCCATCTTGAAAATCTTTGCCTTACTTCTTAGTCAGATACATTTCAGTAAATTAGTCCCTATTCTTTTTTACTTATTTGATGATACTCTTCTAATTCAAGATTGATAAAAGCATTTATCATTTTCTCTTACTTCATTTATCTCCTTACAATTAACCACTTTTATACTCCTTATACTACTTTCATATTTTAGGGATTGTACCTATCCCTCAAAAATGCTTTTTAACCAACATTCTCCAACTCACTATCATTAGTTAATTTAAGAGTAGAAGCATTATGGATACCTGTCCCATAATATAGTCCAGTTAATATTGCCAGCCAGATTGGTCCTACTATAAGGGCTACTCTTGTATCATTATCAAACCACATGATTACCATAACCAATGCCAGAAAAGCCAGTGCTATATAGTTTGCTTCCGGGAATGCAACCATAGGATACTTTAACTTCTCTACCTGACCTTTTGTAAATGTTTTTCTGAAATTCATCTGAGCTATTATTATCACAGCCCATGTCCAGATTGCAGCAAATGTTGCAACTGATGTTACATAAGTAAATACTTTTTCAGGAAGTACATAATTTAGAAGAACCCCTGCCAGCACAACTGCTGCTGATACATATATGGCGTTTGCCGGCACCTGTCTTGAGTTAAGTTTTCCAAAAGATTTGGTGCCTTCCCCTCAAGAGAAAGGTTGTACAGCATACGTCCGGTACTGAATATTCCTGAATTGCAGGATGACATAGCAGCCGTAAGCACAACGAAGTTTATTATTCCTGCCGCTGATTTTATACCAACACCTGAGAATACCAGAACAAATGGACTTCCATTGGTTCCTATTTCTGTCCATGGAAAGATTGACATAATTACTGTAAGAGCCCCAATATAGAATATAAGTATTCTCCATAATACCTTGTCAATTGCCAATGGAATAACCTTCTCAGGGTTTTCAGCTTCACCTGCTGTAACTCCTATAAGCTCTATTCCAAGGTAAGCAAAGGATACATAACCATTGCCATAACAGGACCAGTTATTCCTTTTGCAAAGAACCCTCCGTGTGACCAGAGGTTTGAAAAACCTATCGGCTCTCCGCCATGGAAAATTCCAAAAAATATCATCATTGATCCTATTACTAACATAGCAACAATAGTAACTACTTTTATAATTGCAAACCAAAATTCGAATTCTCCATAAAATTTTACAGGAATCAGGTTAACTGCTGTCATTACTACAAGTGAGGCAAGAGCGGGCAGCCACTGAGGCAAATCAGGAAACCAGAATTTCATGTATACACCAACTGCTGTTATTTCTGCCATACAAGTGACAATCCACATAAACCAGTAAGTCCAACCAGTTAAATAACCTGAAAGAGGTCCAATAAATCTGTTTGCATATGCAGCAAATGATCCTGATACCGGGTGAGCAACTGCCAATTCTCCAAGTGCCCTCATAATGAAGAACATCATTACCCCGCCAAAAGCGTAGGCTAAAAGCAATGCAGGCCCAGCAGTATTGATTGCTTTTGAAGATCCCAGGAATAATCCTACCCCTATGGCTCCCCCAAGTGCAATGAGCTGAATGTGTCTTTCACTTAACCCACGCTCAAGCTCTTTATTAAGTTTATCATTTTGTTTATTCATTTTTTCCTTTAATCCCCCTTTTATTGCTTCAATTTTCTGTCGACATGCTAACCCTTACTTCATAAGATATTTATGTGAAACATTATAATGTAAAGGAGTAGTCATGTATAATTGTTTTTTCAGGCCTAATATGACATACCCGGGAATTGTCTCTTTTGCACGGGGAGATGTAAATGGTGATATAATACCTGATAATGTGTATTTAACAGGTATACGAACTCCAGATAGTCCATTTACACAAAATATTACCCTAGTAATGCAGGATGGAAGAACAGGGAAGTTTACCAGCATACCGCTGAATGAAAATGCAGGGTATAAACCAAGACTTTTCTTAGGTGAATTTACAGGAGATGGTACTGATGATATACTGATAAGCATTGATTCCGGCGGAAGTGGTGGGATAATGTACCACTACATTTATTCCTTTATTAACAATGCACTGCAATTACTATTTGATTTTAATTCATACAACGAGGAATACAAGTATGAGGTTACTTATAATGATAACTACAGAGTTGAGGTTGTCAGCAGGAAAAATGACAGAAAATATATTATAGATATATCCTCAAGAGGTGATGAGTACCTACATGAAATATATGACCAAAACGGTAAACTGAAAAGTCCGATTACCGGATTTGTAAATCCATTAAGTGGCTTGTATCCTGTGGATTTTGATTCAAATAATATATATGAGCTGCTAGCCTATCAAAAGATAGCTGGAAGATATAATGCAGACTCTTTAGGTTATGTTCTAAATACCTTAAGGTGGAAAGGTAATATGTTCATTCTGGATAATCAGTATGTAGCAATTTTTTAAATATGGTGTCGGGCTCCTGAAAAATTACAAATTAATAAGAGACAAACCCTCCACAGAAATGCAGAGGGTTTTTCCTTCTATCAGCAACAAATCTATCACCACAGCACACTCGACGTGCTATGTGTAAGAGAACATATTGCACATCCCTTATTTTATCTCCTTGACTCTCCCCACAACTCCATCCTCAAGCATAACCTTTATGCCATGATGATGATTTGGTGAATTTGTAAGAATCCTTTTAACTATTCCTTCTGTCAGCTTTCCTGTACGCTGGTCCTGTTTCTGAACAACCAAAACCCTGCTGCCTGGTTTTATATCTTTTCTGTTTGTACCATCCATTATTGTTAATCCTCCTTATGCTATTTCGATATTTTAAGATCCATAAAACTGATTAAATTTTTCTATAGTCTCTCTATTCTGTTGGTTTTCATATATTCATACATGATTTCCGCCGCATCACCAACAAGCTCTGCACAAGGGCGCTTTTTGTAATATTCATCGGTCCTCTCCTCAGGAATGTGATTTTCACTTTTAACAGATAACCCCAAAAGTTCTCTGCATACTATAGATCCGTTTTTTTCCTTAAACTCCTGCGCAAGCTCCTGGATACGCTTATAATGCTCTATCTTTGACTCAGCATCCTTCGGATCTGAATAGCCATACTTCATCCCTGCAGCCATAAACATGCCGCTTACTGCTCCGCAAACCTCACGCAGTCTGCCCATACCTCCCCCAAAGGAAGATGATATTTTTAGTGCTGTTTCAAAATCCACCCCACACTCTTCATAAAAGGCTGCAAATACTGCCTGAGAACAGTTATATCCCTGCTTAAACAACTCAATGGCACAATCCCTGTAACTTTCCTGATTACAAATTTCACTCACTTTTCCAATCCTCCAATTTTCTATAATTTAATTTGTCTTTTAACAATTATATAAAAAAGAACCACCTAAACAGGCAGTTCATTATTCTCATGTTCCATGATATTATATCACATCAAGTTTATAACACAAGCTTAACCCAGCTTCTTTTTCGTATATTCATTTAATGCTGTTTTTACTCTGTTCATATCTTCATTATCGGGCAAAACCTTTAATATTTTATCTGTAAAATTTCTTTCTTTGATGATTTTTAAACTTACATTATAGTTGATATCAAAAATCCACGTCAAAACAAAAAGCCTCATATCATATCTGGTTTTCAATAATGATTTATTTGAATTTTTATGATTCAGTATATCCTCCACTATCTGCATACAATATGTTTTATCTTTTAAAAGATTATGCTCCAGAGCAGGATTGGGATCTTTATCTATAACCTCATAATAGTCAGTCAGAACTTTGAAAATATCAATTTTATCAGCATCCCTCAGCAATTTTGCAAACATCAGGCTCCTGTCACATTCATCCGATGGAAGTCTATAAATATTATGATATTTAATGGTCTTTATTATAAGATCTTTTTCCTCCAATGATAATGCATCTAATATTTTATCTTCTTCCAGCACCTTAACACTAAGCTCAGCATGATTTTGGGATACCGAGTCATTGAAAGTCTGGTACCTGGTAAACTGTTCAAACCTGCCTATATCATGAAATAAAGCAGTAGTTCTGGCTATAATACAGGAATTTTCGTCAAGTTCCATAGCTTCCGTTATCATGTTCATAGCTTCCAAAACCCTGTAGGTATGCTCTTCCTTTAACATTATATTTTCCTGAATATATTTATCTGATGAATAAAACTTTTTAACATATTCCCGAAAGAATTCTTCGAAATTTAAATAATCACTTTCCTTCATTTAAACACCGTTACATAAAATCTACTAAAATCTAATATTTAGAGATTTTTTCCTTATTCAACGCAACCTGTTTTGTCATAAGACTACTCCAGTTTGATATGTTGCTCCAAAGGCTTAAATTCCTGCGTAACGAACAGTACATATCAGCACTATCTTGTTAGTGATATTATGCTGATTGTTTATATCTCGAAAGATTTATTGATGCGTTTTTATCCCTATCAATACTGCTATTGCATGATGGACAAATAAAAACTCTTTCTTTAAGTTTTAAATCTTTCTTTATTGCTCCGCAACAAGAACAGGTTTTGCTTGATGGATAAAACCTATCTGCTTTAACAAATTCAACACCATTAAATTTACTTTTGTATTCTAAAATACTAATAAACTTATGGAAACATTGTTCTTGTA
>JBEHWK010000181.1:0-6149 GCA_040217795.1 Clostridiaceae bacterium | reverse complement strand
CGGTTACCATGTTGAAAATCCTGTTGTTTTGTTACAGCGAAGGGATTTTTTCTTGTCGAAAGATCGAAGATTTCTGCACTTATGACATCCGAGCACATTTCTTGCTCAAAGGTCAAAAAGCACCTGATCACACCACAATTAGCCGCTTCCGCAAAGCGTTAGAGGACTTTACACCGGATCTGCTGACTCAGTTTTCCGAGCTTCTGATTGAACAGGGCCATGTGGATCTGAAAAGCATCTACATCGATGGCACCAAGATTGAAGCAGTGGCGGGACGATATACCTTTGTGTGGCGTAAGTCCGTAGAGAAATATCAGCAGAAACTCAAGGAACGGATGATCAAAGAACTGAAGCTGCCGGAAGATAGCAGCTTGAATTATGTGACGCAGCACGTTAGGCGAGAGTTTAACCGTATTCGCAATATTTGCAGCAGTAATAATATCGTCTTTGTTCATGGGATTGGAAAACGCAAGACCCAAGAACAAAGGGATTATGAATACTTTCAAGAGATTATTGATAAATTGGACAAATACCATGAACACCTGAGAATCATGGAGAATCGCAACAGTTACTCCAAAACCGATCACGATGCGACCTTCATGCGGATGAAGGAAGACCATATGTTAAACGGCCAACTGAAGCCAGCTTACAACATTCAAATTGCCTCCAGTGGAGCATTCATAGTTGGAGTTATGGGGATTCAGAAAAGTAATGACCTGCATACACTGAAGCCATTTTTGGAGCAAATGATGCCGCGATTTGGAGAATACATGATTAATATTGTAACGGATGCTGGCTATGAAAGTGTGGAAAACTATGCTTATCTGAAGGACAAATGGCTGATGTCCTATATAAAGCCGGCAAACTATGAAACTGGCAAAAGAAAGAAGACCAAAGAAGATATCAGTCGAAGAGAGAATATGCTCTACCTTGAAAAAGAAGATGCCTACGTGTGCAAAAACGGCAAAATGCTAATGAGAGCCAATGATCGATACCGCAAATATGAATCAGGATATCGGGACACACTTCGCGTGTATATCTGCGATGAATGCACAGGGTGTCCCTATAATAGCCAATGCATCAAAAGCCGGAAGGCAGAGGGCGGCTCTGTGAAAACTATCCAATTCTCACCGGATTTTGAGCAATATCGCAGCCAATCAAATTATAACATCAGGACTGAGAATGGAATTACTCAGCGAATTAATCGGTCGATTCAAGCAGAGGGAATGTTTTCGAAGTTGAAGGATGGACTGAAGTATGACCGTTTCAGACACCGAGGCATGAAGAGTGTGGTTTCGGACATAACTTTCATGGCAATGGCAATAAATTTAAACAAGTTGCACGCCAAAAATATCAAGAACCAAAAAGGCGTAATCGAGTATAGGAAAACAGCCTAATCCAGTTTAAAAACAAAAAAAGGATAGGCTTATTAAGTTTACCCAAAAATAAATCCAAACAAAAGATCTAACAATTGGAGTAATTGACTTAATCCCTTATGTACTAATATTTACAAAAAAAGAGTTGTTGCTCCTCTAGAAATCTAGATTTGCAACAACTCCTTTTGTAACTCAAAAAATAAGAAGAGACCACGCTATTTTGATATAAGCAATTATATTTTGCAAATAAATAAGTTGGGAATAAGTGCAGACCATTTTGGCAGGCACTTTTTGTCATTACAGTGACAATAAAATATGATGGGTAATGTATAAACTGTATAGAATGATTGCTTCAATCATTTGATAAAACAGTTAATGAATTGACTTTATGCTCAAATTTAATCTAATGCAGTAAAGAAAAGAGAAATCCCATTTAAAGATTGAAGGAACGTAAATATAAACAGTGCTTTATCTTTGTTAAGTAAAAAGGCTCAAGGTCGCATAAATCATAAGAATAGGTAAGGCTTTGATATTATCTTAGCCTTTTCCCCTCCTTCACACTGTACGTGAGTCTTTCGAGCTCATACAGCGTTCCACCAGTGGACTACTACTCTTTTATATCATACAATTTCCAACAAGTTTACGAAATTTATTGACTCTTTTAAGCCTCGTGCTATCAAGTTTTAATTTATATGCTAGATTTTTAGCCTTTACCTCATCTTTTTCATTTATAAGGTTAGCTGCATCTTGAGTTACAAAAATTAAATTGCTATAACTATCGTCACCACCGTTACGTTTTGGAACTCTACGATGAATTATCATATTAGTTGGGTTTAATGATTTACCTGTTATATAGCATTTACCCTGTTGCCCAGCGAACAGTGATATTCTGTTATCGTTAAATTCAACGCTTTCGTTTATTACTGGGTTTTTAAGTAGGTATTGTGTTACTCTTGATATACTCATAGGGAGGTTTTCATGTATATATTTTCTTCCCTCTAAAGTATACTGGCATATTTTTGGACTAAAAGATTGGGATTTTCTTGTTTTTACTCCCGCTATTGGATATAGGGCAGTCTTAGCAACATATATTATTTTATAATTGAACTCACCATAAAATTTTTCATATGCTTTAGTTTTAATCCCCGTACTGCTTCGTATTTTTCTTGTTCCGTAAATTAGGCTCTTTCTAACCAAGAAACCGATTCTGTTGAAGTCTATATTACAATTTGATGCAATTTTGTAATAGTTATGAATTCCAAGTATTGTAGAATTATAATTATCACAGTTTTTAGCAGACGGACTTTTTATCATGGTTTTAATCTTAGCTCTAAGAATTTGGACTATTCTTTGTTGGGCTTTATCGGAAATGTGAGATTTCATTACAAAGCCTTTCCTTTTAGGTTTAACTTTCAACTTAAACCCTAAGAAATCAGAATAATTCTTTCTTAGATTAACAACTTTGGACTTTTCCGGGCTGATTTCAAGGTTAAGTCTTTCTTTCAGCCAGTTTTTCGTTGCAACAAAGATTTTTTGAGCATCCTTTGCATTTCTACAGAAAATCTTAAAGTCATCAGCATATCTTACAATATACATTTCTTTTAGATTGGTTCTTTTTAGTGCGTTTATCTTATAAGGGTGAGCTTTAAAGTCAAAGCTGGTTTTCATGTTTTCCCATTGATTGGCTATCCACCAATCCAATTCATTCAAAACTATTCCTGATAATAACGGTGATAAGATACCGCCTTGAGGAACGCCTTTTTGTTGTTTGCCCATTCCTTCAATCTCAGCCTTTACCATTTTGGATATTATACATAGGAGAGATTTATCTCTGATACCTAGGGACCACATTTGTTTTAGCAATTTTCCATGGTCTACATTATCGAAGAAGCCTTTAATATCAATATCAACTACGTAATGCAGTTTAGCCACTGTAGCTAAATTGAAAGCTCTGGCTATAGCATGTTCAGTGCTTCTGTTAGGTCTAAACCCGTAACTATGTTTATAGAATTTAGCTTCTGTTATTGGTTCTAGTATTTGTTTTATGCACTGCCCAATTATCCTGTCTTCTATAGTAGGTATGCCTAAAGGTCTCATTTTTCCATTTGGTTTAGGAATTTCCTTTCTTCTTACGGAATGTGGAGTGAAGTTTAACAGTCTACTTCTTACGTATTCAACCAATTTATCTTCACCCATAGTCTTAATATCTTCAATTGTGGTATTATTGGTTCCTTTAGTTTTACTCCCCTTATTGTTCTTTATATTTCTAAATGCTAGTAAGATAGCTGTTCTGTTCATGATTAAAGGCATAAGGTTATCAAATATACATCCATTTCTGCTTTTATGGTATAAATCATCTTGCATAGCTTGAATATCGTAGTATTCATTATTTCTCAGTTTTTGTTCTTTAATTTTCTTCGCTTTTCTTGTCGTCATTAGTCAACCTCAATCCTTTCAGATTTTGGTTTCTTTTAGTCTTACTAGAACCTAATGTCATCCTATGATTTAATATTTTGCATGTCCCTGGCTAGTGGCTATCCCTCTATTGGCTTTCACCAACTTCATTGGTACTGTGCCACCGCTCTCACTGACGTTAAGATAAGTTATAGTTTATAGCTTTTCCTTATCAGCATTTCATAGGAGGTAAGTCCTCCGTGCCGCCAGCTTTCCACGTTCCGATGGTTCTATCCATACATATACATCTTTAGGTAACTCCTTTTAGCCTGCTTACTAGTAGTTCTGCCAGAGTAGAACTACAAATGTTGCCTGTAACAACACAAGGACTTTCATAATATAGGATTTTACTTGCCCTCATAAGTCGTACATCTTAGGTACGATAAACATTTCTGTTTATTTGAATTTTAGACTTTTTAATTCAGAGTTTTGTCAGCTTAACTATTCAAGCATACTTACCATGGATGTTTTATGAACTCCCGGCCTATCTTACACTCGACTACCTCTAGTTCGCTTTTCCTCAGCCTTACCTGTTAGGGTGTAATCTCAGCCGACTTCACCGAGCTCTATAACAACTATTTTCTTACCAATATATCCGCTATTCGGAGTATCAGAGAAAGCCCTTCGGGGCGTTACTCCCTCATTTGACTTTTCAAACCATCAGTTCTCTTAAGCTTATTAGCTTAATGCCTAACCTTTTAAGCTAGGAACGTGTCTCACCTATATATTCATATATTTATTTACACATATGAATATATATTTTTTTCATTAAGCGTCTATATATTAGCCAAGCATTGAATTAAAATATGGAAAAATGTATAATAATTGTAAAATATATTAACCATGAGGAATGTAAAGTTGTTTTTAATAATAACCACATAAGTAAATAATTTATCTTAACTATGAGGAGGGCTCATCTGAATTTAGGTGAGCTTTAACTTTTAGGGGGTGAAGGGAGAATTTTATGAGTGAACTAAGAAATTTACTGCAAATGTTATTAATTTTGAAAAGAGGTGGGAAAGTTAAAGCAAAAGTAATTGCAGAAAAGCTGGAAGTGAATGAAAGGCAGATAAGAAGATATAAAGAAACTTTAGACGAATTTTTTGATATTGAATCCACAGCTGGCCCGGATGGAGGATACAGATTAAATCAGGGGTATTTTCCCTTTAAGGAAATACTTACTGAAGAGGAGATAATGAATATAAAATTTGCAATCAGTGCATTAGATACATTTAATTTTAAGAATAATGAAAAGTTATCCAAGGCTATTGATAAAATCAATTTTTCAATATTGAATAATGAAAGAAATATGAACATAAGTGAACATATAATACCATACTCAGTACCTAATAAACTAACCGAAGAAATTGTTAAACTCAAGGATGAACTGTACGGAGCTATCCTGGGGAGAAATGTTGTACATATGGAATATAGAGACAATTCAGGCAAAGTAACAGCAAGAAAAGTGGAACCTTTAAAATATCTGATATATAAAGGGGAGTTTTATCTTGCAGCAAACTGTCTTTTAAGAAATGAATTGAGATATTTTAAGTTGGCAAGAATAATTAACTGCGAAGTGTCCAACAGGAAATTTCAGTTTCATGGTGATATTGACGAAATATTAAAGGATGAAGAGAAAAACAGCCTTGGAATTTTTGGAGGAGATGAGTATAGTCTTGTGCTGGAAATCAAACCTCCTTTGGCAAATACAATAAAAGAAAGATTATGGGTAGAAAACCAAACAATTGATGAATTAACGGATGGAACAATTATTTTTAAGGCAAAAATGAAGGGAGGTCCGGAGCTGATTTCCTGGATATTAAGTATGGGAGACTCCATAAAAGTTCTTGAGCCTGAGAAACTTAAAAATAAAGTTAAAGAAAAGCTGGAAAAGATGATAAATAATATATAGTATTACTTAAAAAATATCCTGATTAGAGATTTTAAGTTCTAATCAGGATATTTTTATTATATAAATAATCAACTGGAATATTTTTGTAAACCTAATTCATAAAGATTTACTATGTATATATAATTAATAACAAAGGTGACAGATTGTTAGAATCTTATTATCCATGAGTGGGATAGTGTAAAGTGACGTATGAAAAAACGCTGTTTAAAAAATTAGTCTTAAATTTAGTTATAAAACCCATTAAGTGGTTTTATTCACCAGTAAAATGTAAGCGATGGAACGGTTCTTTCCAAAGTTAATTGAATTTATAGTAAAGAAGTCTTATTATAAAATTAAGAATGATAATAAACTCTTATGATTAAGGATGTGCTTATTCATGGATGAATTTATCAAAATGTTAAATGAAG
>JBEHWK010000180.1:0-6181 GCA_040217795.1 Clostridiaceae bacterium | reverse complement strand
TGACACTAATATTATTGGAAACATAAATGGCATTAAAATTGTCAAAATGATTGCATTTGCTGACATGAATTCACCCCTTTGATAAGTTATCATAGGAACCTTGTTCTCTATCAACTCATTAATAACTTTATTCTTTATTTTTTACACCTTGAAACTCAAAAACTGATTGAGTATAAATTATAGCCGAACACTTACATGGCGGTTTCCCACAAGCAGGGCAGTCATAACCTTTTTCCAAGCTATCCTTTTCCCAATAACTTTCTATTTCAACATATTTTTTATACCCCAATGCATTAAGTATGCCGCTAATATTTATTTTATTTCCGTTCTTCCATGCAATTGAACAAACTGATTGCACTTTTCTTTTAAGCATGGCTTCATGGCAATCTTTAGTCAACTTTTTCCCAATTCCATATCCCTGATATAATCTTTCAACTGCTGTAGTTTTTAGCACACCAATTTTTTCAGAATATTTTAATGCTCTTGGGATTTTATACTCACTTTGTTTTAATATAGTTTGTAATTCTCCAGGAGAAATTATTAAGCACAAACAAAAACCAACCACCTTACCATCAACCCGATTTATCGCTAACTTGCAAATATATTCCTCGCTGCTGTTTAATACTTTTTCCAAATCCTCATATAGTAAATAATCTTTCCCGAGTTCTTTATCTGATATATCCAAAAGTTGAGGAAAATACTCTTTCTTAAGATCAATAATATCTATTGCCTTGTAAACTGGATGAAAAATATATTCTCCTGATTATCATGTCTTCTTCATAATTAGGATTTTAGGATTTATTAATTTTGATTCTATTAGATTTCAACATAATACCCTCTCCTCTGTAAATTTTAAATATATAGAAATTCCTTAATATCTATATGATTCTACAAATATATTGCAACTCCTCTTAATTATTACAAAAACTCCACTATTTCCACTCCATAAGATTATTCTTTCAATTCTCGAAGAATTCAACATTCATAAGTGAAGTTTCGGTAAAGTAACCCTATATAATGAGGTGATCAAAATGAAAAAGCTAGTTAAAGTAGTCGGAGCTATTATAGAAAACAATGATAATGAGATTCTTTGCGCCCTTCGTTCTCCTGTTATGTCTCTTCCTAACCTACGGGAGTTTCCGGGAGGAAAAATCGAAGAGGGAGAAGGCTATAAGGAAGCTATAGAAAGAGAAATCGCTGAAGAGCTGGACTGTAATGTTGAATTTACAGAAGTATTCAATGACAATACCCATGAATATGATAAGTTCATAGTTATCTGGTTACTGTAAAATGCAGATTGACTTCAGGCACTCCGATTGGTTTGCTCATGTCCTTCAAGGAATATTCAGCTATTAACTTGTTCTTTTCCTTACACAGGATAATACCTATAGTTGGGTTGTCAAAGTCTGACTTAAGTACATCATCCACTGCAGAAAGGTAAAAGTTCAACTTACCTGCATACTCTGGTTTAAATTTACCTGTTTTTAATTCAATAACTACATAGCATCTCAATTTTGTATGATAAAATAACAGATCAAAATAGTAATTTGTGCAAGTACCTCTTGCACAACCTGACAGCAGAAAAGGAAAATCATGCCCAAATGGAATAACCCCGCCTGTTGATGGAGAAGCCTTTGACATGAAGCGCACCTATGCCTTCAGAAAATCCACCATAAGGAAACTCAATGAGCTTAAAGCCCTGATTTTTGCAGATGGCATCATATTTCTCAATTCCCAAAAAAATATTGGATTTCTCTTCTATTTGTGGCAGCTTTGCAAAAATTAAATATTTTTTGTGTTCCTCTTTTATCTAAATATCATTATAGCTTCTATTACAATTCATACTTAAATACTCCTCTCCAATTCCATTCATCTTTTTAACAGCATATTTTATTAAAAATACAAGTTATTGCCCATGTTTTCAAAATGCAATCTTATTCCAAGAATAAATGCTGTACTACCTCATCTTTCTTCCCTATACATTACAGATAGTTTTTTTTCATTCTGTGGATCAATTGTTTTCAGAAATATAATAAAACCACGCAAAAAAGGTATGTAACTCCCTTCCTGCGTGGTTTAAACTTTACTTATTCCAGTCTTTTTCTAACTCTATTCTTCTTCTTTATTATTTCTATTTTTCATGGAATCAGATAATCCCCTGACTTCTTCTATTGACAGTTCTGTAATTTCAGCAATCTCTTCAATGGAATCGCCTTTTAACAACATCTTTTTTGCTATTTTAAGAGCTTTATCCTTTGCTCCTTCTTTTATTCCTTCTTTTATTCCTTCTTTTTTTAATAGTTCCAAACCTTTCGATATGTTTGAAGTCATCCTGATTACCTCCTCTTTTTCAGCATTAAATATATTCTCAATATTATTTTTCATATTGTCATTATCTGAATTTACATTAATTAACCATTGCTTAATCTGTAATCTCTCCTGCGCATTCAAATTATTGAAGCCAAGTACAATATCCTTTAACCTGTCATAGAATTCCAATCCGTTTATGTTCTGGTCCAAAAGAAAAATAGCTGAAGAAATACTGTTTTTCAAGTACAATTCATCTTTTGGGTACTTATTTATATCAAGTAATATGTATTTGAAATCCAAAATATTTTCCCCGAAAACCTCACTGTTGCTTATAACGTCCTTCAATGATTTTGCCGCAGTCCAGGCTTTTGTACCATTATACAAGACTATCGGAACTATTGCAGGAAGGCGGAATGCCTTTCTCCTGAAGTTCCGCTCTTCTGTATTTTTCAATACCTCTCTCCAGATTTCAATCATATACATCAGTAATCGTATAGGCATTCTGTAATCAACTGAAGACTGAAATTCCATTAATAAATAAAAGAAGACTTCATTTTCTCCAATTCTTGCCTTATATACGATGTCTGATTCTATTTCATTATAGTCTGACAATATATATGATTTGTTAACTAATGCAAGATTGTCTTTAGTCAATTCCTTTCCCCAGGTATCACTAACGAAATCCTGAATCAGGTTCAAAAATATTTCCCTGTTTGAAAACAACGTTTTATAGCTCTTATCGTGAATATTGTTCATGTTATTTCTCCTCTATTTTATCATCATATTTAATCCTTTAAAATAGATTAATATAACATAATTATTCCCGCTTCCCCGAACATATATTCCTATTTCATAAAAATTCCTATTTTCCTTATTTTACTCTATTTTACATGAATACGATTGGTTTTATATTTCCTTACAAAGAGAATCACCTTATAGTTATTCTTCTTATGATTAATATATCTCTGACAAGTTGGAATATATTTACCTCAAAACAACCCTTGCTGAATTCCTATTTCTTTTAATTTTTCCCTACAATCTTTCAGCAGCTCATTTGCAACCTCAATATTTTCTATCCTCATTATGCTTTCTTCTGACCCTCCGAAGCTCAGTAAGTTAATATTTCCATACCAAACTATTCTTTCATCAATAACTGCAAATTTTTTATAAACCTCAGACTTAAGTATTAAGCAGA
Source organism: Clostridiaceae bacterium (assembly GCA_040217795.1). GTDB lineage: Bacteria > Bacillota > Clostridia > Clostridiales > Clostridiaceae > Clostridium_T. The sequence continues at coordinate 2,676 of JBEHWK010000180.1, read as the reverse complement.
TACGCTGATTAATCAAACTATCGTGTATGTCTTTGATATTTTTTCTGGAATTCTCTTTAAAATCCTGTGGTGGTCTGGTAATTATTTTGATTTTTACTCCTCTATTAAGTAAAAGCTTGTAATCACGCAAAATTTTAGATAAAGTTACTTTACTGATAAAGGGACTTGAAATAACTAATTCCTTTTTTGAACATAAGACATCGTTACAATATACTGTTAAGAAATCTTTGCTGTTATAGATTAAGTTAACTGTATTCATTGATTTTATATCACTTTTAATCCAATATCCTATTCCTGCATATCCCTTTAATCTTTTTTGATACATCCTCTCCAGAAGAGCTACATGTATATCTACATAATCATATACTTGAACCTCACATTTATTTTCATATAGTCTATGAAGCCTTCCTGAATATTGCTGCAGTGTGCCCTTCCATGATATTGGCATAGCTAAGAAAAGAGTATCTAATCTGGGTTCATCAAAACCTTCACCTACAAACTTACCTGTTGCAACTATAACAATACTTTTTTCTCTTGGCATGGTTTCAAGCCTCTTTTTTTCTTCTTTCTGCTCTCTGTCTGACATTGCTCCAGTCAGTGTTATAACATCCGAAAAGTGTTTTTTTAATTCCTCAGAAAGGATTCTAACATGAGCAGTTCTTTCCGTTAAAATAATAGGATTTCTTCCATTATTCACGCACTCGACTACATCATCAATGATCATTTTATTCCTAATCTCACTTTCAATTATTTGTGAATAAATATCTGTTATTGTTAACTCATTTTGTTTTAAGTCTGTTTTAACATTAAACGGAGTAAATCTAGGGATAACATAATGCTCAAAAGGTCTCTTTAAAGCTTGCTTTATTGGATCTACTTTGTACCTTAGCGGGCCACACTGCATAAAGATAATAGGATCATGTCCATCTTTTCTTATTGGTGTTGCAGTTAATCCATATACATACTTAGCAATTACATTTTTTAAAATCTGTTCAAGACTAAAGGTAGAAACGTGATTGCATTGTAGCAACATCTATTATTCCGCTTAATCTTTTTTCACTGAAATTATATTGGCTCCAATAACTGTTTTGCCAAAAGCTGTAGTGGCAGATAAAACTCCATTGTTATATTTTAAAATTTCTTCCGCTGCTTGCTGTTGTTCTTCTCTAAGAGTTCCAGTAAATTGCACTATTATTTTTTTACCTGAGTATGTGCTATCCTCTATAGTTACATTTGAATTATTGTCAATTAATAGATTTATAAGCTCATCTTCACAGCCTCTTGGCATACATAAATATTCATATGTTCCATTTGATAGAGAAATAACTCTGGGCTTATCAACCGTAGGTAATCTCATGGCTTGTGATTTATAAAAATCGGGATTCTTAAATGCAGCCAACCTTTTTATTTTATTTAATGCTTTATTGGAAAAACCATTTTTATAAATATAGAGCATATTAACCTTTATTATATTAATAATTTTAGGAAAATCAGATGAAGTTAGTTTAGTTTCTTCCTTTACCTGCTCCCATGGTTTAATAGTTTCGTCCTTGACTACCATAAGCGTACCTAGTTCACTATCAACCGTAAGCCTAAGAATATAGGAATCAAGATCTTCTTTAGTAATTTTACTTAAAGACGCTAAAAAATCCCACTGATCATCGTATGGATCAAAATTTTCATCAATAAATATACTATTGTTGTTTTTTCTTGCATTCTTTTGCATAGGAAGTGCAATAAGATTGCCTAATCCACCCTTAGGCATGGTATCCTGATTAGGAAACAATCTATCATAAGATTCAAATTTAATCTCATGCCTTTTATCCATAGCATAAGTCAATATGGCTGTTCCAAATTTCCTGGCTGCTGCTGCACTTACTCTTTCATTAAAGAAAAACCATACATGCGCACCAGCTCCAGACCTAGCCCTCTCAACTGCAAAAGGAATATCTTTCTCTTTGCATACCTCTCTAACAGTAGCAACATCTTTTTCCCATCCATCATCATCAAAATCCATTGCAAGAAAATAGCAGCCTTCATCAGCCAACATTGGATATATCCCTAAGATATCTTCTCCACGCAAATGCCTGTTAACTGCATCAAAGTTCAACTCTGAGTATTTTCTGTTTTCACACTGAGAGCATTTAGTTCTCGGTTTGTTACAAATCCATTTTTTCCATTCATTTATACAGACTGGTGAATATCCAGCTTTTCCATCCTTATTTATCCACCTCTTTGCATATACATCAGTTCTTCCTTTGAATAACGACATAAATAACTGTATTTTATCTTCTGGAGTACTGTTATTATTGATTTTAATATTATTAATTATAAACTTATATTTCGATATTAAACACTTTTATCACAAACATTATATATTTTCTTTATAATGACATCGAAAGTTCTTTGAAATCCATAACCCCTTCTCGTGATGCTAGTATCTACCTTTTTCTACTCCTCTACATTATCTTTGAATATACAAAGAGCACTTTATCATCCCCCCTATTTATGCTACACTGTGAATCTGGTTACTGTAAGTGAATCATCTCCGCTTTCCTCACAAATAAGCTTTATTATAAGGAACTGAAAAAGTGTGATTTTCACAAATATTTCACAGTTTCCCCAAAGTTATATCAAATTTTAGTTCTAGAATTTAACACAGATGTTAATTAAGGG
>JBEHWK010000179.1:0-6190 GCA_040217795.1 Clostridiaceae bacterium | reverse complement strand
ATTTTACATCTATGTTCTTTACTCTTTGAATCATAACATATTGCAACTGCTAGTACCTTTTTCCCCTCATCTTCTCTTCTGAACTTCTCTACATATTCTTTTTCTCTAATTTGATTTATTGCCACTTCTGGCAACTCATCCTTTTTGAGTTCAACTATGAAAGGAATATCATTTTTTCTTCTTGGATGAAAAGTAAAATCTGCATAGCCTTTTCCTGTTTTCTCCTCACGCTCTACTCTATAGTTATCTCTAGCTGAAATGTAAGCTATAGTTAAAACACATGAAAGGCTATTTTCGTCATTGTATTGAAGTATTGGTATTTCTGAGTTATGAATATCATGCAGTATTAATTCAACAGTTTTTGTGTCACCCTTAACTGTTGCTTTTAACATTTTCTTCGAATTTTCTATTATCTCTGAAACATATCCAAAAGATTTGTCCCCTAAAGATTTTTCAAACTCCTTCATAAGCTCCCTATTAGGAATCCTTAAGTATCCATCATGATACGATAAAAAACCAAGCACTATCATTGCCGAATATATTTCTTCCTTATTTCTTGGTGCTCCCTGACCTGCTCTAAAATCTTCGTCAATAGTTATATCAATATCTTCTCCTGAAACCATTTCTATAACATCATCTCTAATTTCCAGTATGTTGTATTTAAGAAACTGTGCTACCTCATCCATGGCTCCAGTATTTGTCCAATAACTTTCACAATAATTATTTTGAAGTGCTTTTACTACAGACCTTGGGTTATATATCCTGACTCCTTTTGCTGTTAAATACCCATTATACCAGCTTTCCAATTCTTTAAAACTGATATTTTTATTCCTATTGCAAAGTTTTATAACTTCATCTTCCGTAAATCCAAAATATTCATCAAATGTTCTGTCTTTTAAAAAAGTAAACTCATCAAACATATTTAGAGCTGAACCACTGGAATATTTCTTTATAGGAAGAACACCTGTCATATATGCTAAAGATACATAAGGATGATCCTTTAAAAGATTTCTTAAAAATTCTAAAAAGTCATTCTGGTTTTCTTCAAAAAGATTATTGGTGAAAATATAATCCCACTCATCAAATATAAAAATAAATTTATCTTTAGTATCGTACAGCATGGAGGTTAAATTAAAATAATTATCCGCAATAATATGGGAATACTTTTCAACTATATCTTTTTTTATGGTGTCTCTTATCATCTTGATATAATCATCATAAGTGTTCCCATTTTCAGATATTACATTGAAAGATATATTAATTACATTATACTTATTTAAATGCTCCTTATAAGCAGATGCATTACTTATATTAAGATTATCAAATAATTCTTTTGAATCTGCCGCTTTGGAATAATACGCTCCTATCATGTCAGCAACACTGGATTTTCCAAAACGTCTTGGTCTTGTTACACATATATATTTACTTTTTGTAGATATTCTTTGGTTAAGCAATGTTATCATAGAAGATTTATCTACAAAATACTCTTCATTCACAAGTTCCCTATAATTTTCAAAAGGTTTATCAGTATTTAAATATATAGACAATTTATCATCTCCCTTCACATTGTAGGGTTTCTTAGTGAAAACTTAATTTATGCATGTTGATTTCTTCGAGATTTGAAAGAAGAAGCGGCATGCATAAATTAATATCTGAACTTGAAACCCTATACTCGTTTTCTTTGCTGCATATAATAACTACAATAATTATATCATAAGCCCATTTATTCTTTAAATATTCTTGCCTTTTTAAGTTTCCTTTTATTATTTAATAATCGTACTAACCAGTTTCGATAAAATTCTCATTGACTAGCTTATAGCTTTTCACTCTAGTACCAAATTGATTATTTCCTTAAATCTAATTATTTTCATCAGCGCTATCTGCTAATACTTCTCCTCTGGCGACTTTAAAAGGTCCGTCAAAAACAATGAATTTATTACTTTCTTTCAAAAGATACTTTGGTGCCTGCTCAAATAGGTACCTCAACTTTCCATAGCTGATGCATTTACTGATACTCCTGGTAATTATTATCTCCGCAGTCCATTGGGGTATTTTATCACCTTCCTGATCAAACTTAATTTGCGTACAAATCCTAACACCACTTTCCGGTATATGGTTTAACTGGTTTTTATCTTCAAACCAATCTATCTTTGCTTGTACATATTCACTCATTATTATTTCACCGCCTTATAATCCAAAATAACTGCATTCATAGTTACTATCTTTATGAGCTATATCCGTTTATTTCATATTTTCAGTGTAAGACCTGCTTTATCTCCATTCTTATTATTTAATTGCACCTCATTTTCTGATATCCATACAAGTTTTCCTAAATGCTTAGAATATGAAAATTCATGTGGCAACTCTGTAAGGATTAATTTTTTCCCAATTATTCTATCTTTCTTATCTCTAATGCAAATGTATATATCAATTTCATTAACTTTATGCTCCAGATATACTTCAGCTGTATGAATTTTATCAACACTCTTTACTTTTTTCCCCCATATCCAAGAATTCTTGTAATCTAATTCTACAATTTTATCAAATACTCCATGAAATTGACCACTATCCCAGCCTTTAAGTGAAACTATCTTATTAATACTTTCTCTCAAAATATTTAAAGTAATTTCTTTCTTTTCATAATCACTTTTTAAGAAAAAAGCTTTGTAATCTAAAAAATATTCAATTGTATATATGCCCATATAATTAGAGATACCCTCCTTAGCTTGTTCATAAGCGCAATTATGCTCACTCATAATCTTTTTTTCAAAAGATTCATCATTCACCCTCACTATTAACATTACTCAACTAAATATGCTGGTTCAAAGTATACATATTTAATTTTATTTTCTACTAAAACTTTGTAAAGTCTATTTGAAATAATTATACCTTTATCATATGTAGGATGACCACCAAACCAGTTTTTAGTATAACAAATATCTAGTGCTTCCCACGTTTTCTTCTTAAAATATAATGGGGTTTGACATAGATATTCCTCATAAATTCCACACTCAGAACATAAATTTTTTTTCCTTACTATTGACGGTTCGATTACCTCACCAATTCCTACCTTCATGATCAAGTGGTAGAATCCTTCAATTATTTGCCTGTCTTTACCTAACTGAAATATTCTCTCTTAATAATATTTGTCTGACTTTATCAGATACTATTGTTTCCACAGTACCCTCATAAGTTACCATAAAGTCATACTTCTTTATTTTTTTATAATCTACATGCAATTCTTTTCTCTGGACTTGGGGAATTAATCTGTTACATTTACTACATCTATGCATATCATCTTCTAAATAACATGAGTCTTTAGCATCATCATCAATCCTTAGCCGTAAAATCTGTGCATTGTCTTTTTCTTTTTTGGTAAAAGCATATTCTCTTCTAAAAATATAAAAATTTATATTTTTCTGCTGTAAAAAATATGTTATCTGCTCATATTCTTTTGAATCAGTCAGAAACCTGTATACTACTAATTTACCATTTTCATCTTCTGAGTCATAACCAAAAAAATCTACCCACTGGGATAACTTATCCTTATATTTAGCCGGTATATTAATCCACACCTTTTCCTTCAATTTATCCACCTCCAGATTATTTTCCAGTAAATTTTATTGCCTCTTTTAAAGGTTCTATATAAATTTCAGCATGTTGGTTTCTTCGAGGTTGATCATCCTTTATCTCAGGAAGTAAAAAAGCAGAGAGTTTAAATTGTTTAGGGAAACTTCCAGATCACATAAATTATGTACCTGTGGACTTTACAAGGTATGATCTGATGGTATGTTTAAAAAAATCAGCAATGGCTCAAGTATAATATTACATGATATCTACTTTAAAAATACAGTTTCGGAAAGAGCCATTTCGGATATTTACACAATTGCTGCGAGCTCGGTTAAATGATATTTATTTAATGGAAGATGAGATTATAATAGATAAAATAAAGGATGCTTAGTGTTGGCAGCACTAAGCAATTCTTTTATGATATATCAGACTTTTTTAAAAAATAAACATGGAATTTACCTGCTTTTAAGATACTTCTCCAACTCCTCCACTTTCTCGATGTCGAATATGTCGGTTGCAATGTTTTCAACTATCCCTTCAGGTAAGGTTTTTATTTTATCAATATACTCCTGCGGAAGAGACTTGAACTTTTTCAGTAGCAGTTTAATTACGACTTCTGTTTTTCCTTCCGCTATACCCTCAGCTCTTCCTTCCTCTTTTGCTGTTTTTTCTCTTGTCAGCTGATCCATAATCTCAGCTTGTCTAGCTTCATACGCCATTCTCGCTTCCTTGTTTTTGCTTATTTTCTGCAGTATGTGATATGCAGACTTAATATTTTCATTCTTTTTTGCAAGCATTTCCATTCCCTCCTTTGAATCTGAATCAATAAATTGAAGCCAGTCTATTACAGGATCAGCCGTTTCTTCAATGACTCTCAATTTATCCAATTTCGGCAGTTCTAAAAAATGCACTTCCAAAATATCTGTCAACTTGTATCCTGTTTCATCTTCAGTTATATGATATATAGTATGTATTTTTTCCACCGGCACACACTCAAAATCCACTATATTTATAGTAATACATTTTTTCAGCCTGTCATATGTATCTCCGGAAACTATCTGACTATTATACATCTTGCTCCAGTAAAATAATGTTCTTTCCGGCATAAATCTCGTAGGCAGTATCTGAATTTCTATGTCAATCTGCTTTCCTTCAACAGTTTCAACCCGTATATCCAGTATGCCTTTTCTATCTTCCTTAAACTCTTTGAAAAGCTCTGTATTCAGCAGCTTTATCCCATGGAATTCCTCTTTAGGGAGTTTTAAAGCTGCACTTAAAAATGCAATGAGTACATCCTTATTTTTCTCATCTCCAAAAATCAGTTTAAATGCGAAGTCAATTTTAGGTGACATGATGAAATCTTCATCTTTTACTGAAGCTTTATACCCCTTGTTCTTGATATAACTCATGTTATCTTACCTCCATTTTATCATTTTGTTTAATTATTTAAAACAGATTCACATAACATAATTATTTCCAGTCCCAAGAACATATATTCGCATTGATTATAAAATAAAAGACTGCTATTATTCCAAACAGCAGTCTTATATTAATACATATTTCGAGAGAGTCAATTTGTCCTGTTCAAAATTTCCTCAAAATTCTTTGAAAAGAGCGGAAAAGATCATAATTCAGCTAAAACAGCTCCATCTGCTCAATCTCCTCAGTTATCCTGAAATTTGATGACACCATCACCTCTGAGGGTTCCCCGCCTTTCCTGTGTTCCCCTTTCAGGAACTGCATGCCTCCCTTTAACTTTGAGGATATGAGGTTCAGTACATATATGTTGTCAAACCTGTTATATATGCTGTCTCCTCCCAGGCCTGACAGACAGATGAGCTGGGTGTTGCTTTTCTTTGCTATCTCAATCAACGGTTTAAGAAGATGCTCTGAATTTGTCTGTGCAAACGGGTTATCCATAAGCAATACCTTGCTGCTTTCCTTTTCGGCAAAAATGTCGGTGTCGTCTCTTCTCATGTAGGAGAGCAGGCTTGAAAGGATAACAAAAGCTGAAAGGAAGCCTTCTCCCCCAGAATTCTTATAAACCTCATCCCAGCTTATAGGGTATTCCCTTTCCTCCTCTATCTTGTAAAGCTTAATTTCTATGCTGCTGATTGATACCACCTCGTTATAAAGATTTTTTGTGGTTATTTCAGTGGAGATAATCTCTTCAGCATTCTCGTTCTTCTCCATCCTGTCCAGTGCCCTGTCAGTGACACGCTCCAGAAGGTCATTGAGCTTCAGTCTGTATAAGGCCTTGTTGTCTTCCCATACCGGCATGATTATTCTAAGCATCTTGATGCTGCGTCCTCTGATGTTGATTGAGGAATTCCTGTCGATTTTGCCTATGTTCTCATGAATCTCAAAAATATAGTCAAAAAGATTCTGTAGGACATTTTCTTTCTCCTTGTTTATCAGCTCAATGTCCGCCTTGAGCTTTTCCAGAAGGCTGTTATATGAGCTTATGGTTATATTCAGATTTTCCAGCAGATAATCAGGGTCCTGTGACAGTTCCTCCAGCTTGTCAAGAGGCTTTCTGAAGAAGTCATCCTGGCTGAAGATCTCTTTTCTTATAACCCTTTCGATTTCCTTGTCAAGTCTTCCCTTGCTTTCACTTCCT
>JBEHWK010000178.1:0-6207 GCA_040217795.1 Clostridiaceae bacterium | reverse complement strand
GGATGTGTAATACTTTCAATTTCAACAATTAATTTTGATTTAGACAAATAAGTTATACTGTAGAACTCATCTTTTTTTAACAACACGTCAAGTCCCCGTCCAAAATCTTCCCATCTTTCTTTATGAAGCAATAATAATCTTTTCTTTTGTCCATTAGCCTCTATGATTATTTTATACCCATAATCATCATAAGCTCTACAATATTTATATTTGTAATCAAGATATTTCAATTTAACTAACTTGCCTTCTAAGCTGATTTTTTTAGGGCTATATATTTCAAATATCAGCCTTCCCAAAAATATTGCTGATAATGTTAAAAGTATGATCCCAGAAAGTTTAAAAAATATATTTACGTTATTATCAGAACTAGAGCCTAATAAAGATATAATGCCGTAAATAGCCATTACAGAATACTTAGCCCATAAGATAGTCTGCCTTTTGAATGTGCTTTTAGCTGGAATCTTCATATTTATCGCCTTCTTCCCAAATATTGAGCCCATTAATCAGCTCTTAATTGCGAAATAACCTGCAGATTTATTTATCTTTTCACCTATCGCCTTAAATGGCAACTTCTTACATTTTGATTTTACCATTATTTTGAACCTACTACCACATTTTTTCACACCATTGAAAAATACCACCAAACTTTTCCTCTTCATCATATATCTTAATTGAAAACATTAAACAAATCAGGTATCTGCATTACAGTAACATCATATGGCATTAAAACTTCATAATCAGAATAACTTAATTAGTAAAGAAGTAATTAAACAGGCGGTATCATATGGGTTCAAGAAAAAAACATTCGAATAGAAAGCCTATAGTTATAGGTGTGTCCCTGCCAACCCAAAGGGAAGAGAGATGGATAAGAGATAGGGAAGGTATGGAAACTCGTGCCAAGAAAAAAGGGGTTACATTGAATATAGAATTTAATGGATTTGATGCAGCTAAGCAGGTTTCGCAGGTGGAGAAACTCATATCACAGGGTGCGGATGTATTGATTATAGTCCCTATAGATCGGGTAAGTTCTGCAAGCCTTATTGAGAAGGCTCATAAAGCAGGAATCAAGGTAATATCTTACGATACTCTGGGAAAAAATACCAATTTGGATCTATATATAGCATACAACATGAAAAGAGTCGGGGAACTACAGGGGCTGTACCTTATTACTAAAGTTCCAAAAGGAAATTATATTATTATGTCCGGAGATCCTGATAAAGAGTTTAAGGAAGGTTCAATGGAGTATATACAGCCCAGGGTAAGCATGGGAGATATAAAGATAACTACAGATAAGGTAATTAAAGGCTGGGATCCGAACAATGCTTATAACATAGTGAGGGATTCTTTGATTGCAAAAAAAAATAATGTAAATGCTGTTTTGGCACCCAATGATGCCACTGCTGGTGCTGCAATCCAGGCACTGCAGGAACAGGGTCTTGCAGGCAAGGTTGCAATAACAGGACAGGATGCGGACCTGGCAGCTATCAAAAGAATCATTCAGGGAACCCAGTCAATGACAGTATTAAAGGACACCAGAAAGTCAGGTAAAAGTGCTGTAGACGCTGCAATAAACCTGGCTGAGGGAGGACCCGTAGATACAAACAGCAATGTTAATAACGGTAAAATGGATGTACCGTCAATTCTTCTTGAACCGGTGCTTATAGATAAGAATAACATAGACAGTGTTATTATAGGCAGCGGTTTTTATACGAAAGAACAGGTTTACGGGAGAAAAAAATAGATTCAAACGAAAATTAACTTATGCATGCCGCCTCTTTTTTCAATTCCTGAAGAATTCAACATGCATAAGTTTACACAAAATATACTTTACAATATTTATTCAACAATTTTATAATACACTCTTGCAGCCAGCGAAAATACAACTACATAAATTACTGCAAAAACAAGGATTGTAAATATAGTACAGAGCATAAACAAGGATACATTTGTCAAATTAAGAACAGCAAGGAGCTTAGTAATCATTGGGAATGCAAAAGCAATATGGATTACTGTGGCGGCAAGAGGCAGAAAAAACACCATTAATACTTGACTTCTTATGGTTTTCTTTATTTCATTTTTACTCATTCCTACTTTTTGCATAATCTCAAAACGTTCTTTATCATCGTATCCTTCAGATATCTGTTTATAATAAATTATCAGCACTGTTGCCATTAAGAATAATGTACCTAAAAAGATACCTAAAAAGAATAACCCGCCATATACCATAAAGAAGTCTTCCCGGCTGCCTGCAGAACTTTCAATACGGACTTCTATCCCATTTTCAATAAATTTCTCATTTAACTTATTGAATAAGGCTAGGGCCTCCTGATCTGTACCTTCAACATCAAATCCAATTAAATATTCCTTTTTTCCCATTTTTTCTATGGCATCTATATTATTTATAAAGAGTACATAGGAATCCACTATATCCACCATACCATTTTCCATTCCAAATACAGGTTCATCTAGTACTTGTTTGACCTTAAAGGTTTTGTTCTCAATGGTAATGCTGTTCTTTCCGAGGTTCTTTGCATCTGAAAATAGGATTGCCTCGTCATCTGCAAGGGTAATATTCTTTCCTTCTAATCTGTTATAATCCGAAACAGGAATAAACACCATCATGGATATGTTTGAAGCAGGACTTGGTTCCTTGGCTGATATAAACTTATCATCTTTATTTGTAGATGCAAAACCATTAATCCAGTAGTTATGTTTATTTTTTATAACTATTTTACTATTTTTTGTTTCAGCATCTATAATTTCATCCAGCTTTTGTGCCTGATTTTCAGTAATTTGTGAAGCATTTATCATTATATCTTTTGGAAAGCGGGTCCGCAGGACATCTTCCATTCCTGCATATAAAGATACTGTAGTGGAAACCATCACAAGTACTGCAGTACTTAAAATACAAATATTGGCAAGTCCAACTGCATTCTGCTTCATTCTGTACAGCATACCTGAAATGGAAATGAAATTGCTTGTTTTATAGTAAAAGCTTTTATGTTTTCTAAGCAGCTTCAATACTGTGATACTTCCTGCTGTGAAAAGGGCATAGGTTCCTGTCATAACAAGAACAACAGCAATGAAAAAATGATTGAGGGCAGAAAGTGGTGATTGAACCTTTAATGCTATTCCATATCCGGTACTAAGGGCTGCCAATCCTATAACAGTCATGATCCATTTGGTTCTTGGCTCTTTTTCTCCATGTTGTGTCCCTTTTAAAAGATCTATAGGCTTCAGCATTCTAATCTGAACTAAATTTGACAATAATGTTACGAAAAAAATACCCGTAAAAACAATCAGAGTTGTTATTATAGATGGTACTGAAACTGAAAAGCCAAGGGACACTTTAAATTTAAGCAGCTTTAGAAGTAAAAGAAACATAAGTTTATTCAGGATAACCCCACCAGTAAGTCCAGCTGCTAAACTGAAAACTGAAGTAAAAATGCTTTCTAAAAACATCACCTTTGCAATATGCTTTTTCTCCAGACCCAGCACATTATACAACCCAATTTCTTTTTTTCGTCTTTTCACCAAAAAGCTGTTTGTGTAAAAAAGAAATATACCTGAAAAAATTCCTATTACAATTGTTCCTAAATTGAGTATGCTTTTCAGGCTGGCAGATCCTCCTGCCCCCTCCAGTCCCTTATATATTGAAATAGCATGCATGATATAAAACATCATGATGGTGCATATACAGGTAACTATAAACGGAAAATAGGTCTTACTATTATTCTTAATATTTATTGCTGCTAACCTTGGATGAAATAGTTTACTCATTTACTCCACCTCCAGTGGCAATCACTGTAAGTGTATTTGAAATTTTTTCGAACATCTCCTCATTGGACATTGAACCTCTATAAAGCTGGTGGAACACTTCTCCATCCTTAATAAAAAGTACTCTTCCTGCATGACTTGCTGCCTTAGTGCTATGGGTAACCATAAGAATAGTCTGGCCCTCCTTATTAACTTCCGAAAACAATTTTAAAAGCTGGTCTGCAGCTTTGGAATCAAGTGCCCCCGTGGGCTCATCTGCCAGGATAACCTGCGGCGACGTAATCAAAGCTCTGGCAACAGCCGCCCTTTGTTTTTGCCCGCCTGATACCTCATAAGGAAACTTTGCCAGTATATCTTTTATCCCCAGCTTCTCTGCAATAGGTACTAATCTTTTTTCCATTTCATCATAGGACTTTCTGGATAAAACCAGGGGCAAAAATATATTATCCTTAATAGAAAAGGTATCCAGCAAGTTAAAATCCTGAAATACAAATCCTAAATTATCTCTTCGAAATGCAGAAATTTCACTTTCTTTAATTGCTACAATATTCTTACCCTGCAACAAAACCTCCCCACTGGTCGGCTTATCTAATGATGCCAGGATATTCAGCAATGTGGTTTTTCCTGAACCTGACTCCCCCATAATCGCTACATATTCACCCTTCTCTGCTGAAAATGTTACATTGCTTAATGCCTGAACCTGATTTCCACCAAATCTTGATGCATATATTTTTTTTAAATTGTTAACTTTTAATAACTCCATTTTTTACCTCCTCATCTCCTTTGACTATACTTTGATTATAAGAAAAAAAGAAATGCCCAGCCATAACTTTGGCTTACATTTCTTCTTTAAACCTTACACCTTTGTAAGGTTTAATTTAATCAATAATAGTTTTTACAGAAGAAAGGTCAATTTTAACCTTTGTTCCAACGTTAACCTTAGAGATAACAGTTATTCTGTGGGAAAGCTTATCCAGTATCTTTTTGCAAAGATAAAGCCCTATTCCAGTTGCCTTTTTATCCATCCGTCCATTATATCCGGTAAAACCTTTTTCAAACACTCTCGGCAAATCCTCTTCTGTAATGCCTATTCCTGTGTCCTCAATCACAAGGATCTTTTTCCCCTCATCCTCCATATATATTGATATTTTGCCGCTATTTGTATACTTTAGAGCATTGGAAAGTATTTGTTCAACTGCAAATGCCAGCCACTTTTCATCTGTCAGTACAGTACAATCCATTTCTTTTAACTCAAGAGCTATGTTCTTTCCAATAAATATATGGGCGTATTTTCTGATACAATGTCTTATAATTTCCAACAATCTATAGTTTTGAAGCACCAGGTCCGATGATGGACTATCGATTTTTAAATAACCTAACACCATTTCAACATATTGCTCAATCCTAAAGGTTTGCCCTAACAATTCCTTATTTTGTTCAGTTTGGTCACTTTGTAGTAATAATCTCATTGCAGCAATTGGTGTCTTGATCTGATGTGCCCAAAGTGTATAATAATCTATCATCTCTGTGTGCTTAATATCTATCTTTGAAATCAATTCTGTCTTTTCATTATTAAACGCATGCAGAATATTCTGATAGTCAGCTTCAATCAAGTTGTCAGCCAAGGGCATTTGCAATAAACCTGCACTGATTTGTTTTTTAAAAATACATAACTCCTTATGCTTTTTGTAGTACTTCATAAAATCATATACTATGAAGATAGCAGCCACACAGGATGATAAAAAAAATGCATATAAAATGGCCTCAAGTTGTAAAGAATATAAAGAAAAGACCATAATAAAAATAGTAAGGAAAACACTGTCCATCATTATTGTTTTCCTGTGACCTTTAATATACCAAAATATAATCCAAAAAAAAGATTTTTCTTTCATGTTATTCCACCATATACCCGATGCCCTTTTTTGTTTTAATAAAATCACAAATACCAATATCCAAAAGTTTTTTTCTCAGACGAGTAACATTAACAGTTAAAGTATTATCATCTATATAGTTGTCACTTTCCCACAGCTGAGTCATAATAACATGACGAGAAATTATTATGCCAGCATTTTCAAGTAAAATCTGAAGGATCTTAAATTCATTTTTTGTAAGCTCCACTTTAGTATCTTTGTATTCAAGCGTAGCGTTACTAAGGCTTAATACCACACCGTCATGCTCAATTACATCCATCTTCCCACCAAAGGAATATGTCCTTCTTAGCAGCGCCTGCACCTTTGCCACAAGGATATTTAAATCGAAGGGCTTGGCAATAAAGTCATCACCACCCATATTTACAGCCATAATAATATTCATATTATCAGACATGGAAGAAATAAAAATAATAGGAACCTTTGATATTTTACGAATTTCGCTGCACCAATGATAACCATTGAAAAATGGTAAAGATATATCCAGAAGCACAAGTTGTGG
>JBEHWK010000177.1:0-6296 GCA_040217795.1 Clostridiaceae bacterium | reverse complement strand
TTATAACGAAGGTGATAAAGTATTATTGCCATTTTCTGTCCAGGCGCATCATTCTTTTGTAGATGGCATTCATATGGGACAATATATCGATTATTTACAGAATTACCTGAATTCTTTTATAAAAGAGTTCGAGCAGTTATGAAATAATTTGATCAAAACATTAGATATTAGTACATAGCAGGCTTATTGTTAATACAAGCCTGCTTTTCAATATGATTTTTCCATAGAGCTTAAAAAGTTGGCTTGTTTCCGAGATTATCACCTTCATCACCATTAGGATTGCTTCTAAGGTACTCCCTGCCATTTTTGGCCCTTCCGACATTTACACCTTCTATTAAATCATCCTTCGTCATCATTACTGCTTCATCTATTGAGTATACATTCCCATTCTCAAGCATTACATCAGTAATATCTCCCTCGGTATTTTTCTTCACCTTTATAACTTTGGATTTATCACTCATACCAGCACCTCTTTTGTATTTTTTATATTATTTGCAGCGATAATGAATAATATTCTTAACCAACAATACATTTTAGAAAAGAGATGATAAATGCTTATAAATTTTATCTGCAGACCAGCCTATAAACCCAAAAACTTTCACGAGGGTCGTTATCATATAAATAATGTAGTTTTATCTGTTTGAAAAGATCAAAGGGTGTGGTGGTTTCCAGATGGTATATATATTCATCTGAAGGGTAGTAAAGTATAATATCTATTGTTCTTTGGTATTCTTCCGCAGAAATTAAAATATTTCCTAACACTTTTATAAATATTTGTATAGAAAAAGGGTTAAATTACAATGTCATCTGCAGTAAATTCATATTTCTCAGATAATATTTCCAATGCGGAGTAGGAGGTCGGTTCATATCTGTTATAGTGAATTGATTCATTAAAGATTTTTTGTTCCCCTGACGTTTTTATATTCAATAATTTTTCATAATTTTGTTCATCCATTATGGCCCACCTCTGACTTAAGCTTTTATGTAAAAATAAAATAGCTACTGTAAAGTATATAATTATAAGATATAGAGAGCAAGCCCAATAAGGGTATCTGTGAACATTTAACAGATACCCCTTTAATTATCTTCTTAACACTCTGAGAGCCTCAGCTACTTTTCTTGCAAAATCTAATGGAGAATGAGTTCTTCTTCCTAATATTTCTGCATTAATGTTTCTATTAAATGTTACTACACATAGGTTTGGCTGAGATTGAAGAATTTCTGCTCCAAGTATCCTTGCAAAACGAATGCAAAGACTGGACTTTCTACTCCTACTCCTGCTTTTGCATCCGCTTATAGCTTCTTCTTTTTCGAAATTATCCGTGACTTAACCTCTGTATTTTTTTGTGCTTCATAGAAAGTAAGTTCAGGCTGAAAGATATAAACTCCAATTCTTAATAGATTGCAATTGGGAAGTTATATATCTATAGAAATTAATTGTAAAAACTTAACCTTCTATGTATGGGGTTTCTTAGTGAAAACTTAATTTATGCATGTTGATTTCTTCGAGAATTGAAAGAAGAAGCGGCATGTAAATATAATGAACTGAAAATCTTACATTCTGTCTTTTAAAACTTCACTTCTTAATCGGTTCGACCCCGGGAAGTTTTACGGGACAGAATGTTTTAGATTTTCTCATTATATGCATAAATTAACATTTGATCTTGAAACCCTGTAATAAGGAGTTTTGGCATATTTTATGCACGCTTGTCCTTTTAGTGCGTGGTTAGTATTATTGAATATCAGGCAGGCGTACGTAGGAAAAGTGATATTGTACATCAGGTGGAAGCAAGTTCAAAACAATTATAAAAATTTGTTTGTTTTGCCATATAGTGTAATGGTAGAATTATACCATGATCAAGAGAATTCGAATTCCTGACAAAGAAATTTATTTTTGGAAGGACAGAGCTGTTATGAAAGAGCTATATGATATTATTTTTAAAAGAAGATCCATGAGAAGGTTTGACGAAACACTGCATTTGACAGAAAAGGAATTAAAAGATATTAAAAAGGAAACAGAAAAGCTTATTCCCCTTGATGACGACATCAGAGTAAAGTTCGAAATTGCGGAAAGGGCAGAAACCACAGCCAAACGTGGTGAATACTGCATGCTGATGTATAGTGAAAAGAAACCGAATTATTTTCTCAATGCAGGGTATTTACTGGAACAGATGGATCTGTTTCTGGCTTCACATGATATAGGAGTATGCTGGTATGCCTTGGCAAAGCCTAAAGAAGTACAAGTTGATGGCCTTGATTATGTCATTATGCTGGCTTTTGGCAAGAGCCGTTCCGCTGATTTCCGAAAAGGTGCTTCAGAATTCAAACGCAAAAGTATGCAGGGGATATGGACAGGAGATTTTGATTCCAATGTGAAGGAAGCCGTCCGGCTTGCACCCAGCGCCTGCAACACCCAGCCATGGAGGATAGCCAGTGAGAAGAATCAGATAAGGGTATATCGCAACACTAAGATAAAATCATTTATTCCTGCAAGTAAGCTTCCTTATTATAATTCCATAGATATGGGAATATGCCTCTGTTTTCTTGAAACAGCACTGATGAAAAATGGCTGTAAGTTTGACAGAACACTGGCTGTGGAAGAAAAACCCAACTCAGAGCTTTTGGAAATTGCGGTATATAATATAAAATAACAGGCTTTACTGAATTATTACTTCGGGGAGGAGAAAATATGGAACTGAAAATTCAATACAGTTGCTTAAATATTAACTGGAACTATGTATCTGAAATATTAAAAAAAGTTGGAATGGCGTATTTTGAAGGGGAAATACATAAGAAAGCCTTTGAAAACAGTCATACTATGATATTTGTTTTTGATGGGGACAAGCTGATTGGTTTTGGTCGTGCAATTTCAGACGGGGTCTACCAGGCAGTAATATATGATGTGGCAGTATTGCCTGAATATCAAGGTAAAAGTGTGGGAAGAACAATTGTTAATGGCATTTTGGAACGTATTTCTCAATGTAATGTTATTTTATATGCTTCACCTGGCAAAGAGAATTTTTATGAGAAGCTGAACTTCAGAAAAATGAAAACAGGAATGGCATTATTCCATAATGCAGATAGAATGAAAGAAAGAGGTTTCATTGAATAAGTTAATAATGGAATGATGGTAATATAACAATATAGGCATACGATGAAAGAGGCCGCGTCAGGCGGTCTCTTTCATTTTTGTATGACAAATTCGCTAACTTTCAGGCCGTTAAAAGAAACATATACATCTATTCCCTGTGATATTAAATTCTTTCAGCATTAATCTTTCTATTATGTTAAAGATAAAATTATGAATAATTATAATTTTTCAGTAAGATACACAATAATATTCACAATCTGTGGAAAGAAAGTCATTACAATAACTGCTCGCAGTACCTGCATAATTATAACATCAGTATTTTCAACACCTAAGTCGGCTGAAATCAGTGCCATATCCGAAGCTCCTGCTGGAGTTGTTATAAGCATGGACTCTTTTCTTGTAAAGCCACAGGTTTTTTTGATTATCATTCCTGTAAATAAACAGTTTGCCATATAACTAAGCACAATGATTATAAGCGGAATCATAAGATACCTGAGTTCCAGCACGTCATCCAATATTATAATACTGCCAAGATAACAGCCGCTTAGAATTTGGGCACAATTTTTTGCCCAGCGTGGTATGTAAGCAAAATCAAAGACTAATTTTAATATAAGTACTGCAATAATAGGGAATGTAAAGGATGCAGATGGGATTCCAGTCATTTTGCCTAATATCCCTGCAATGGCTGCAAGGATGAGAGTACATAGAAAGGATTGCCAGGATTTCGTTTTTGACTTTGTACGTTTGTTTGTATTGGCTGCCCTTTCACCATCTTTTTCAGCAGTTTTTTTTCTGTTATCATAAGCAAGTATCAGAGCTGGGAAAATACCTATACCCAGTACCTGCCTGGCCATTTGCATGACAGCTACCTTTGGTGCATCAGCTCCCATGCCTGCTGCTATGATAGGTGTATCGCTTATGCCTCCCGGAACAACGGACATAAGTGAAGTTACAAGATCCAATGGGCTTACCAGGTATATAAGCAAGCCTGCTGACAGATTAAGTACAAGAAAACCCGACAGCATAATGATGGCAGGCTGGACTATTTGCGGCATCCTTTTTACATCACTTTTTTCCATGATACATCCAATGAATGCTCCGGCGATTACCTGCACAAATAGTTTGGTTTGTCCTGGCACATATGTGGTTCCAAAGAAAATGTTAAGTGCAGCAACACCTATAATGGCACCAACCATGAGACCACCCGGGATTTTCATTTTGGCTGCGGCGAGTCCGAAAAAAATTCCCGCTGCTAATGTTAATAATAAATAAAAAAGATTCATAATATGTTCCCCCCATTTTAGATTTTATATCTCATTTCATATGGATTCACACTTGAAACACACAATAATGTGCGATATAATACGAAATAAGATATAAGTGCATGAAAATAAGTTTTTAAGCATAATAATATAACAATTCGCACAGAAAATCAATATATGATTTGCATATAAGGTAGATTGGAGGATAGCTATGAGTGAAAAAAATGCTTTAAGTACACAGGAAGTTGCGGATATGCTTCATGTCAGTAAGAGCACAATTTACGATTTGATTAAAAGAGGAGAAATACGTTCTTATAAGGTTGGAAGGAAAATGAGATTTACGGAAAGTGATGTGAAGGCGTATATTTCCCGTTCCAGGGAAAGTCAGTCGGCTATGAATACATCTGCTTCTGAGGGACCAGGTTTCAGCCTTATGGGAGGAGATAAGAAAACTGATGGATTTATCATATGTGGACAGGATTTGATTCTGGATGTACTTTCCAACTATATGAGGCTTCATGGGGTTCCTGCACTGAGGGCCTATATAGGAAGTTATGACAGTCTGGTATCTCTGTACAGGAATAAGGTTAATGTGGCATCAGTGCATTTATGGGACAGTGATACTGACACATATAATATTCCCTATGTCAGAAGACTTCTTCCAGGAATTCCAACAGTTATAATTCATTTGACCTGCCGGATGCAGGGGTTGTATGTCCAGAAAGGCAATCCAAAAGGAATTAACACATGGGCAGATTTTCGAAGGGATGACATTACTATGATTAACAGGGAGCAGGGAGCTGGTTCAAGAGTGCTTCTTGATGAAAATTTAAGACTTCTCGGAATATATGGAAGCTCTATTAAGGGATACCACAATGAAACCCAGTCACACCTGGCAGTTGGCAGTGCAGTAAGCAGCGGCAAGGCGGATGTGGCAGTAGGTAATGAAAAAATAGCAAGACAGGTAGATAACATAGAATTCATCCCCCTTCAGAAAGAAAGATATGATCTGGTTATCAGGAAAGAACATATGCACACCACAGAAATACAAACCTTGTTAAAAATCATCCGCTCAGATGCATTCAGAAATGAGTTCGAACACATAGGCGGGTATGATACAAGTGATATGGGTAAAATTGTTGCAGAAATATAATTTAACTTTATATTGTTGATGGATTTTTATGGGAAATAACCCCAGGGGCCGTTCCAGTTTTTTGGAACGGCCCCTGGGGTGTTTGTGATATAATTGAAGTATATCTTAAGAAATTTGTAAGAATCAGGATGAGTTTATTGTAAGCTTAACACACTACAATAAGGTCATAGGCTTAAAGATTAGGAGGATACACTTTTATGGATCAGGCAAAAATTCTGGTGGCAGATGATGACAGGGAGATAGCAGGAGCCATTGAGGCCTTGCTGAAGCGTGAAGGGTATGAGGTGCTGAAGGCCCATAATGGATTAGAGGCTCTGGATGCTATTGTTACGCATCAAATTCATCTTATTTTGATGGATATAATGATGCCAAAGCTGGATGGACTTTCCGCAACCATGAAAATCCGGGAGCAGAAGAATATTCCCATTATTATTTTATCGGCAAAATCTGAAGATAGTGATAAGATACTTGGGCTTTCCATGGGAGCAGATGATTATGTGACCAAGCCATTCAATCCCCAGGAGCTGGTGGCTAGAGTAAAAAGCCAGCTGAGGCGTTATCTGATGCTTGGTGATATAGGAAACACCGGAAGATCATCACAACTGGAGGTGGGAGGATTATGTCTTAATACAGACAGCAAACAGCTTTATGTGGATGGTGAGGAAGTGAGGCTTACTGCCAAGGAATATAAGATCCTGGAATTGCTTATGAGCAATGCGGGAATTGTTTTTTCTGCCGAAAGCATATATGAGCGCTGCTGGAATGCGGATGCCTTCTCTGTGGAAAACAC
>JBEHWK010000176.1:0-6322 GCA_040217795.1 Clostridiaceae bacterium | reverse complement strand
ACCTAATTTAGAAGCAATAATTGCCAAAAATATAGTTCCAATAAGGCCTGACCGCCATCAACAAAGGAATATGATTACCAAGACATTTATTAGCTTCTTATATAGAGTAGCATAAACAACGCTAATTTGATATTAATTTTTAGACAGATGGAGATCTGTCTTTTTGGCATGCGCATAAAAACTAAAAAGTGGAAGTACTCCTAGATTAAAGAGTTCTTCCACTTTCGATTTAGAGCTTAGCCTATTGACCAAATGCTAACTTAATGACATTGACCTATCGGGTGGTTCTTTTTTTGTTTTATGCAAATCAATAATATAAGGATGGTAACAGATATGGATGGTACAAACAGAAAAGATATAAAACCGGGCAGCAGGGTTTTGGTTGTTCAGAAGCAGGACCAGCGAACAGGAAAGCTGACAGAAGGAATAGTTAAGAGGATTCTTACAAATTCACCAACTCATCATCATGGTATAAAGGTAATGCTTGAAGACGGAGTTGTAGGGAGAGTCAAGGAGATAAAATAAGAGACTTGAAATAGGTTTCCTGACACTTGTCACGTTGAAACGATAATAATGATGACGAAATGTGATTCGGAGGGCAAAAAGTAGACATTAACAACAAGATGTTGTGGTTTTGAAGCAAAAAAAGGGCGAAAATCGAGGCCGAAAAGTGCAAATTTTGGTCCGATCTTTTGGACGTTTTAATAGATGACAATGTGTTTTAGGATAATAATGGAAGTCAGGCCTTTGGATTTTCATAGTGCCATAAGGTTAAGTTAGATTTGGCAAAGTGCCTTTTTTACAATCAAGGCTATTACCTTTATATTGATGATGAATTTCTTACAAATTTCATACGATAGTGGATATGTTATTAGATATGGTATAGAATCCATATATAGATATTTATTGAAAGGAGTTTTTCTGTGGATAAAGATATAAATATTTTAATAGTAGATGATGAGAAAGAAATAGCGGACTTAGTGGAAGTTTATTTGCAAAATGAAGGCTATCATATTTATAAATTCTATACAGGACGAGAAGCGCTTGAATGTATCCAAACACAAACCCTGAATATGGCTATATTAGACTTAATGCTTCCGGACATCGACGGCTTGAAAATTTGCCGGAAGATACGTGAAAAACACCATTATCCGGTTATTATGCTGACAGCAAAAACCGAAGATATGGATAAAATTGCGGGATTAACCATCGGTGCCGACGATTACATCACAAAACCTTTTAATCCTCTGGAAATGACGGCCCGGGTAAAGGTACAATTACGTAGATACATGCATTATAATCAAACAGAAAATAAGGTGATTCCTGCAAATATAAATGAATTTGACTTTGCAGGACTTGTGATTAATAAAGATACACACAAATGTTTTTTATATAATAGGCAGCTTATGCTGACCCCTATAGAATTTTCTATTCTATGGTATCTATGCGAGAATAAGGGAAAGGTTGTTTCGTCTGAGAAACTGTTTGAAGCAGTCTGGGGAGAAAAATTTTTAGACAACAATAATACCGTTATGGCTCACATCGGACGACTGCGGGAGAAAATGAACGAGCCTTCGAAAAGGCCAAAATTCATAAAAACAGTGTGGGGGGTTGGCTATCAAATTGAATAGAGGAAAAAACAGAATAAAATATCAGTTAACAGGAAAACTCATCAAAAGATTATTCGTGTCTCTGGTTATTTTTACACTTGCTTTGTTTTTACTGCTTATCGTTTTTTTGTTCTTACATGATACTATGGACGGGATGAACTTACATGTTGCGGTTCGGTTTATATGGAATAATAAATTTGTATTATTTGTATTAACATGGGGCCTTGGCGCATTGGCAATATTTATTTCATGTTGGATTCAAACATTAAAGTATCTGGATAAAGTGATTATCGCGACAAAAAGCCTCTATACGATGAATGATCAAATCATTGAGCTTCCCTCGGAATTACACGATGTTGAAAAAGACATGAACCAGATAAAGGCTGATTTTAGAAGGAACCAACAACTCACAAGGGAAGCGGAACAACGGAAGAATGATTTGGTTGTCTATTTAGCCCATGATTTAAAAACCCCGCTTACCTCCGTTATCGGCTATCTTACACTGCTGCGTGATGAAAGCCAAATGTCGGAAGAACTGCGAACAAAGTATCTTTCAATTTCTCTGGAAAAAGCGGAGCGGTTGGAGGATTTGATTAATGAGTTTTTTGAAATTACGCGCTTCAATCTTAACACTTTAAACCTCGAGGTCAGCAGTGTTAATCTGACAAGAATGATCGAACAAACAGCCTACGAATTTAAGCCGATGCTTTCGGAAAAAGGCTTGCAATGCATGATATCGGCAGATTCTGATATCACCATAAAATGTGACGCTAACAAGTTGCAGCGGGTAATCGATAATCTGCTGCGAAATGCTGTAAATTACAGCTTTCATGGCACCATGATTGAAATTTCAGTCATACAAAATAATGAGGGTGTAAAGCTTAAGGTACTAAATCACGGCAACACAATTCCAAAAGAAAAGCTTAATAAGATATTTGATCAATTCTATCGCCTTGATACATCCCGGTCAAGCAAAAGCGGCGGCGCAGGGCTTGGGCTTGCCATAGCTAAAGAAATTGTGGAGCTGCACGGAGGGGTGATATCAGCATTCAGTGAGAATGAAGAGATTGTATTCGAGGTTGTTATACCCGCTCCGTAGGAAAAACGTATGATTATCATCATGACGAAAGATGATTTCAGTATGGCAAAACAAATAAAGTGTATCCATGTTGTTGATAAGATTTATATATCAACAACATGGATACTTTTTTGTATCTGAATTATGGAAAGGGTGATTATTATATGAAAGCAAAATCTAAGAAATTCATGATTCCAGGCATTATTTTGGTGCTGCTTATATTAATGTTTGGTTACACTGTTTGGAATAACCAAAGGGTCGTCGTGGATAATGTGACAATGAGTAGTCCTAAACTGCCTTCAAGTTTTGAAGGTTATCGTATTCTACAAATAACCGATTTACATGGAAAGAGCTTTGGTGACAAACAAGAGAAACTGATTGAACTGATCAATAAACAAAAGTATGACCTGCTGCTTTTTACCGGTGATTATATCACAGATGAAAGTGATGATCTGACTGCTTTGGAAAATCTATTAAAAGGTTTGGAGGAAGGTGGTGATAAATATTATATTCTTGGAAATACCGATGAGGATAACAGTATTGTAACCTTAGTCAGCGGAAATAAATTTTACGATTTATTTACCAGGTACGGTGTGAAGCCATTATATCCGGGAGTAGAAATCACAAAAGGCGATGAATCCATATGGTTAAAAACAAATCCATATGCAAGTATATCAGAAATCTATCAAGAGACCCCGGAAGAGCTTGTAAAAGTGAAACAAGAGTTTTATATGGAATATTCAGAGGCAGTTGATCCTTTTACCATTGAGGTATCACACAGACCTACTGAAATTAATTATGAAGACGAATCGATTCATGATTACAGGACCCGTATATTGGGCGAAACAGATAATGAATGGATTGATTGGGATTTGAGCATTAATGGGCATACGCACGGAGGACTGATTTCTTTACCGTTTATTGGACCGGTTGTTTCTCCGAATTATGGTTTCTTCCCCGGAAAAGTCAATGTGTTAGGTGTTCATATCGCAAACGGACATACACAATATGTTTGTCCGGGGCTGGGGGTCAGCGGGCCTGTATATGCTAGGTTCCGTTTCTTCAGTACGCCTACCTTCGGTCTGATTACTTTGGAAAAAGCCAACTAAACAGCTGGGAGGTGAGAAAAACACAGAAAGGGTGGTACGACCAACCCGACTGTTGTTAAAGCACTTGTTGAAGGAACTCTGCTTATCTATAATGGTGCAATAGCTTTTATTGTAACGGGGTTCTTCATGGAATTAGCAGGTTATTCAATCCTAGGTACAAGAGCTCTTCCAAAATGGGTTGGCTGGTTTGCGTGTGCTAGTACCGTCCTTTGTGCAGTAGCGATACCATCAATGTATGTCGCAAGTATGGATCATAATTCGTTCTACAACGCAGTCGGTTGGGGTCCCATGGTTGTGGCAAATATCCCGCCACTGATTTGGTTCCTTATAGTTAGTATCTTTATGGTCCGGAATTGTTCAGTAAATAATGAACTACCTTTAGGTGGTTCTTTTTTTGTTTTTGTAAATTAAAAACTAAAATCTGGTTGTTCACAAATATTTTTAAGAAATTTTTTTGTTGTTTTCACTATTCAGTTTATATTTTTTTTCGATATAGGCAACAACAGCCCATGCCATGATGCTTGATATAAACAAAAATGATGTTTTGGGGAAGAAAAGCATTATAGTAAAGCTGGCAGTGTTATTCATAGCATGCAATATCATTGAAAGAAAGATAGATTTAGATTTTTCATAAATAAAATTTGTAATATAATTCATTGCAATAATGCCTGCCGTAAAGCCAATGAAGGATGGCAGCAGCACAAATATGCCTTGATTGAAATAAAGAAAAAATATTAAAGGAAAATGCCAAAGGGCCCAAAGCAAGCCACCTTTCCAGGCAATATCCCCAAATGTCATATTTTTTTCTTTAAGCGCAGGATAAAGATACCCTCTCCAGCCAAACTCTTCGGTTCCACTTGTTATTAAGTTGGAAACGAAGTAGGTAATAATTGTGAATAGGATACCCATTGATATCGATTGATTACTAAATTGCCCTGAAATTGAACTTAATATAAAAGTGGGAATAACCATTACTATAGGAAAAATTATTGTAAGCAAAACAATCTCTTTTTTTGGATCACCCCAAAATGGCTTCCTGTTTTCTGAACCAAAATATCCAAACATAGGACCCAAAACTGCTAAAGCAAAAACAACCTGTGGCAAAAATCCATTGCGGTTGATATACATAGGAAACATACTGAAAATGTCCATATCGGTTACTAATTTATGTCCAATATTGCTGCTTATTAAATACGCTATAATCCAGAGGCTCCATGTCCACCCAAAGGAGATAATAAGATATAGTTTTACATCTTTTTTCATTTAATGCACCTTCCACAATTTATTAATTAATGTAATTATCTCAAAGTGTTGGAAATAATTCAACGTAGTTTCATGTCTGCTGAGGTAATAGAAGGAAAACCCATAAATATGTATAATTTGAGGAATATTGGAGGTTTATAAGAAAAGAATACAGGTGGGTGTTAGATGAGATAAGGCAAATTGATGAAATTAATGATTTGGATTTCTTTGTAATAGATGTTGATAACAAGAGTGGCTTGAATTAATAAAATTAATAGATAGTTAATATGAAACAAAACTGCATGTCAGCAATAATATGAAACAAGTCAGGAGGAAGTATGCTGATACTTCCTCTATTGAATTAAACTTATTTTCGTTGAAGCTGGTTTGGTTTCATGGTATATGTATTTAAAGTAATTTTGAAGAGCAAGATCTTGTTCCTGAGTTATTGAATAATGAGGTGTTTCGAAAAAATCACATCAATATCCACATCCCTGGCAAGCTTAAGTGCAGCCCCAGCTCTTTCTCTCAATCTATTGATATCAGGTGCATCTATGCCAAATTCATATCCCTTAAGGGAAATTTCATCATTCATTTGATGAGTATATCCGTGGAGGCCGATTTCACCTCCATTATAGGTAATACAATCAAGAGTATAAATAAAGTCTGCCAATGAAAAGCCATTTTGCCTGGAGGGGTCTATATCTATGCTGTTCTTCGGGTCAACATACCTTGGACCCATGCTATGTGGTAAGCTATCTTTCTGTCGCCTAAGAAATTTGTTTCTATTTAAGACCATGAAATTTTTTATAATCATATTTAATCGTTTTAATATTGCCAGCTGCAATTTTTCATGAATTATTATCTGTTTTATTTTCTTTAGCGGCAGCATATCCTGCAAGGGATAAGGATAAGGCGGCAGCCAATGTATATTTCAAAATATTTTTCATTTATTCACCTCAGGATAAAATTCATTATGGATAAAAAAAGATTGCAAAAACAGTTGTTTAGTAATATCATTTTAAAATAAAATTATATTTTTTTCCATATATTTATCTTCATTCTATAATGATACAGATAAACTAAAAGTTAGAGAAAATTTAGTATTAATTGAAAAAGCAGGTTGGGTTGAAACAGTAGAACAATTACCTATGAATGTTAAATATACTAATCCAAGAATAAGTTTTGACGGGAAGTTTTGGTATATATCTGTAGGTGTTGAAAAAGAAGAACCTATATCAGAAAATACAGATATATCAATAGGTGTAGATTTAGGATTGAAA
>JBEHWK010000175.1:0-6394 GCA_040217795.1 Clostridiaceae bacterium | reverse complement strand
GTGGTTATTTATAATATGTTTTGGGCGTATATAATTTTTTATGAGAAGATCACTTTCAAAAACATATTAGGATCATTAATTATATTACTAGGGATATGGGTGGTTACTAAAAATGATTAATACTGGTCAGGTTTATATAATAATAGCAGTAATAATAAATGCATTTTCACAAATATTGCTAAAAGAAAGTGCCAATAAAGACCATAAAAATATTATCAGGGAGTATTTTAATTTTAGAGTTATCTTTTCATATACATTATTTTTTGTCTCTATGCTGATGAACACAGTATCCTTAAAGACCATAGGGTTAAAAGATATTCAAGTGTATATGTCATTGAGCTACTTATTTGTACTGATATTAAGCAGGCTGATGTTAGGAGAAAAAATCACTAAGAATAAGCTGATGGGAAATATCATAATTATTTTAGGAATAGTGGTATTTAATAATTAAGTATCTTATCCACATAGAAAGCATTAGTATAAAAGGATTTGTTAAATAATGGGGGTGGTGATTTGGAAAATCTTCAAAAACATAAGTTCAACATCAAATATTCGGTTGTAATACCTGTTTATGGCAGCGGAGATTGGATTTTTGAACTGACTAAAGGAATTTCCAACGTATTGAATCAATATAAAGAAAATTATGAAATTATCTTAGTTAATGACTGCAGCCCAAATGAAAATACATGGGGCAAAATAGTTGAAGCTTGTAAATTAAATAAAACTATAAGAGCTTTCAATCTTATGTATAATAGTGGACAACCTTCAGCTACTTTGTGCGGATTGGAGCAGGCAGAAGGTGAGTACATAATTACAATGGATGATGACTTCCAGCATATGCCTGAAGAGCTGCCAAAACTCATAGATGCCATGAAGACAAATACCAATTTTGATTGTATATTTGGAGTTTTTCCGGAAAAAATGCATAGCTGGATCAGGAGAAAGGGATCTGAAATCTATAATTATATATTGGATTATATATATAAAAGACCAAAAAACATAAAAAGTACAAGTCTTAGAATAATGAAAAGAGATCTTGCAAAATTGCTGGTTCAATGCAAAACCAGTCATCCGCAGATTGGTCCCATGATATTCAGCATGACAAAAAAAGTCGGGAATGTTCCGGTTAATCATAAAGAACGGGCATATGGGGAAAGCGGATATACATTAAATAAGTTAATCAGTGAGACTCTTTTTACCATTATAAATATATCTGATATTCCAATGAAAATTATTGGCTTTTTAGGAAGATTGTCTGTAGTTTTTTCTTTGATAGCTATTATTTATTCTATGATTACAAGTAATACAAATTCAGACAATCAGGAGAACAGACTGATTGTTATACTTATCAGTTTCATTGGAGGCTGTATACTGCTTGGCATTTGCATGTTGGGAAATTATATCAGAAGAATTTTAGAAGAACTGACAGGTATTCCAAGATATTTAATAAGACATAAATATGAAAATAATCAAAGTGAAGATAGAATCAAAGAATATGATGATTAAGCAAACATCAGAGAAGCTATTTTTAGGAGAGAATAAAATGATTGTACATATAAGAAAAAAGTGTGCTTGCTTGTGGAGCTGGCAAAAGAATATGTCAACAGCAAATAAAATATTCATTTTATCCATTGCAGTTAATGCATTTTTGTTTTATATGATTTTAAATGGAGGGCCAATCCGCTTTGAATCAAATGATGATGTAGTGATGATGGATATGGCATCCGGTGCCGGAGTGACAGCACCAGGTCATTTTCTGGTTTTTATCAATGTAATTTACGGGTATGGGCTTCAATTTTTATACAGTTTATTTCCGGGTATTTCCTGGTATGGAATAGTCTTTATAATACTGCTGTACATAGGATGGACATCTATTTTATTTGCTTTACTGATGATGAAAAATAAAGTTTTATCATTAATTTTCTATGGTGCTGTATTTTTAGTATTCGGAGTCGGCAGCCTGGTTCTGTTACAATTTACAAAGGTGTCGTTTATACTTGGTATTGGCGGTATGATACTGTTTTTAAAAGCATATTCCGGGAAAAGCGAAAATGTAAGGTTATACAAAGTATGCTTTATTATTTCCGTAATATTAATATTTTTGTCCAGTCTGATAAGAAGCAAAGTGGTTTATTCTGTTTTTGCACAAAGTTCACTGCTGATAGCTTATTTAGTTCTAAGAAGTATTAGAGTGGCTGAAATAAAAGAAAAGCTGCATGAAAAAAGAATAGGTAAGTTTGCTGGATATCTATATAGTAAGCTTGATAAAAGTGTTATGGTCTTTTGTGTCAGCTGTATATTTGTATGTTTCACAGGTTCAGCAATTGACAATATTGTTGTCAGCAATAATGAAAGCTGGAATAAGTACTATCAATATAATTTAGTAAGAGGAGCAATCCATGACCATCCTCTTATTGATATTTCCTCAGAAAAGGGGAAGGAAGTACTGGCTAATGCAGGATGGTCAGAAAATGATTTAAATTCATTTTTAAAATGGAATTTTTTTGATGAAGAAAAATACTCTAAAGAGAAACTGGAGTATATTAGAGATAATTTAGTCCGAAAATATTCTATGAAGGAGTTAAAAGATAAGTTAAAAGACAAGGTAAAAAATTTGGATGTAAGCATAAAATTTATGAGCATCATCATCATCATCTATACACTTCTTTTGACCAATCTTAAAAGAATTTTACTTATTGCAGGACAAGCAAGTATTATGGCTGCATTGGTAATTTATTTAGAATTGATTTCGAGAGCTCCGGACAGAGTGGTGTATCCCATGATTCTTCTGTTGTTTTTATTATCATGGATGACGATCTATGAATATGGAGATTCATATGAATATAGTTTGTATAACAGGATTAGAAAATCCATTAAGCTTATACCTTCCAGGAATGCTGTCAGCATATTATGTCTGATGTTTTTGACAGCAGTGACTTTCAGAATCGGTCTGACGGATTTAAGAATTCTTCATAAGGAAATACAAGACAGCAGGGACAAATTATATTATTTAATAGACTCTGTAACTCCGGAAAAGCATTATTTAATGCAGGCTTATTCATTCAAACCGCAATCTCTGGATCCCTTAGTGTATCCGGAAAAGTTTTATAAACTCCAATATTTTCTGGCAGGATGGACTACACAAAGCCCCTTCACCAATAAAGTCATGGAAAAGTACGGAGTAAATAACTTCTATCTGGATTGCAGCGATAATGATGATATAAGGATTTTAACAAATTCTTATAATAATTTAGATTTCTTAATAAAATACATTAAAGAGAATTATAATAAATCAGTATACATAAATTTAATAAAAATCATTTATTATCAAGACAATAAAGATACGCCCATTGCAATTGAAGTATCCATCAAATCTGCTTCATAAAAAGAGGATATTGTAAGCTTTTATGAACAGTTCGGAAGAGAGTGGAAAAAAAGGATATAGTTTGTTATAATTATATTTGAATATACTTGGGTTTAAACTTGAATATCATGTTATAGAGAACCCTTTGGTAAAGGAGAGGTATAAATGGCAATATTAGTTTGCGGTGGAGCAGGTTACATAGGAAGCCACATGGTAGCCCACCTGATTGAACAAGGACAGGAAGTAGTGGTGGCTGACAGTCTGGAGACCGGACATAAGGAATCCGTTGAGGGTATAAAGCTTTATACAGGAGACTTAAGAGACAGGGGATTTTTAAATAAAGTATTCAGTGAAAATAAAATAGATGCAGTTATAGATTTTGCAGCTTATTCTTTAGTAGGGGAAAGCATGACAGAGCCTCTTAAATATTTCAACAACAATGTTTATGGAACAATAAACCTGCTGGAGGCTATGAGGGATCATGGGGTGAAGAAGATAGTATTCTCATCCACAGCGGCAACCTACGGGGAGCCTGAAAACACACCTATTTTAGAAGGTGACAGGACTCTTCCTACAAATCCATACGGTGAGTCAAAGCTTATTGTGGAGAAAATCTTAAGATGGTGTGATGAGGCATACGGCATCAAATACACTGTGCTGAGATATTTCAATGCGGCAGGAGCTCACACAAGCGGAAAGATAGGAGAGGATCACAAGACTGAAACTCACCTTATACCTCTTATACTTCAGGTGGCTTTAGGCAAAAGAGAGAGGATAATGATATTCGGAGATGACTACAATACACCTGACGGCAGCTGCATAAGGGATTATATCCACGTATCAGATCTGGCTTCAGCTCATCTTTTAGCTTTAAAGAGACTTGAAAAAGGCGGGGAAAGCAGAATATACAATCTTGGAAATGGTACAGGCTTCTCTGTAAAAGAGGTAATTGAAGTGGCAAGAAAAGTTACAGGACACAGCATACCTGCGGAAACAGCAGGAAGAAGGGCGGGAGATCCTGCAATACTTATAGCTTCATCTTCAAAAGCTGTAGAAGAGTTAGGATGGGAACCAAAGTTCAACTCTCTTGAGAACATCATAGAAACTGCATGGAAGTGGCATTCTGAACATCCGCAGGGATATTAAAAAAGGTACCCCAGGGGTGGCTCCAATATTTGGAACCACCCCTGGGGTATATAATAAAAGGAGAAACAAATGATAGATTTTCATTCACATATAATTTATGGGATTGATGATGGAGCTAAGGATAAGGAAACATCTTTGAGGATGATTATGAATGCGGAACTGGAGGGCACTGAATACATATGTGCAACTCCCCACTTCATTCAGGGAAGCTACCAGGTTTCTAAAGAGGAATATACTGAAAAGCTTCAGGAACTTTCTGAAAAAAGCCATATCAGTATAATATCCGGCATGGAGGTATATATTGATGCAAGTCTTCCTGATCTGTATAGAGAAGGTAAGATATGGGGTATAAACTGGGGTCCGTATATGCTCATTGAGCTTCCTATGAGGGAAGTGCCGAGATTTGCAAAGGATACTTTGTATGAGCTTTCAATACTTGGGGTCAGACCTGTAATAGCCCACCCGGAGAGAAATCTTAAGCTTATGAGTAATCCGGAGATTCTGGAGGAGTTTGTTGCGGATGGATACCTGTTTCAGGTAAATTCAGGCTCTCTAACCGGGAAATATGGACAGTCAGTTCAGAAAGCTGCAGAAAAACTTGTCATGAAAAACATGGTTCACCTGATAGGAAGTGACGGCCATGATGATAACAGAAGAAAGACCGGTGTTAGGGAAGGTTTCCGGAGAATCAGGGAAATGAATCCCTTCCTTGGGGACTGGATAGAGGAAAACAGCCCCCGGGTTATTGATGGATTAAGTCTGGAACTTCCGGAGACTCTTGAGGCCAGAAACAGAAAAAGGTCCATATTAAGTTTTTTCAGAAGAAAATGAAATAGGGAACCATTACGAAAACTTAACTTATACATGTTGATTTCTTCGGGAGTTGAAAGAAGAAGCGGCATGTATAAGTTATATAGTTGAAGTTGGTTCCCTATATAAAGTTAAGACACGGTTTTTATTGATTAAAATGTAAATTTGAACCAATAAATAACCGTTTTTTTTGCTTGGGTATTGAAATTTATATTGTTAATAAACTATAATAGAAAAGATAGTTAACATAAAATATCGAAATTATTATTAAATGATAGTTTAACATATAGGGGGATAGCAAAAATGGGTTTATTCCAGGATATTTGCAATAGAAAAGAAAAAATAGCAGTGGTAGGACTGGGTTACGTGGGGATGCCTTTGGCAGTGGCTTTTGCAAAAAAGGTTGACGTAATAGGCTTTGATGTAAATAAAGAAAAGGTTGAGCTCTACAAAAAAGGCATAGATGTTACCAATGAGGTGGGAAACGAAGCCTTAAAAGCAAGCTCATGCGTGTTCACATATGATGAGGAAGATCTGAAGGCTGCAAAGTTCTTTGTAGTGGCAGTTCCCACTCCTACAAACAAAGACAACACACCTGACTTAAGACCTGTAATAGGAGCTTCAAAGACTGTGGGAAGAAACCTTTCAAAGGGTTCCATAGTAGTATTTGAATCAACAGTCTATCCGGGGGTAACTGAAGAGGTATGCATTCCTTTGCTTGAAGCTGAATCAGGATTAAAGTGCGGAGTTGATTTCAAGATAGGTTACTCACCTGAAAGAATCAATCCCGGCGACAGAGTACATACTCTTGAAAAAATAGTGAAGATAGTTTCAGGTATGGATGAAGAAACTCTTGAGGATGTTGCAAAAACTTACGAGCTTATAATAGAAGCGGGAGTTTACAGGGCTGAGAGCATAAAGGTTGCTGAAGCAGCCAAGCTTATAGAGAACACACAAAGAGATGTCAACATAGCTTTTGTAAATGAGCTTTCAATGATATTCAACAAGATGGGAATCGATACAAGAGCAGTACTTAATGCAGCAGGAACAAAGTGGAACTTCCTTAAGTTCAAC
>JBEHWK010000174.1:0-6410 GCA_040217795.1 Clostridiaceae bacterium | reverse complement strand
CAGTATCCTATTACTTTTTTGTTTAAGCTGCTTTTTGGCTTTAAGCCTAAAAAATGATTAAGTTGTTCTTGTGAATAAAATCTATATACATTTTGTTCTACCCTGACTGGTTTTAGTGTCCCAACTTTATCCCAGTTTCTTAATGTCTTAGTTGTTTTACCAATAGCTTTAGCAAATTCCCCTATTGAATAACACTTCAACAGAATCACCTCCTAAAACTATTATTCTACGCATTATAAGAATTATTCATAGTTTTTTAAAGTTTTCTAAAGTTTCATTTGCTGTTTATTTACCTCCGTAAAAAAATCTCTCATTAATATATTCCTTATGTTTTATTTTACAGAATTCTGTAGATAAAGGGAAGTTTTTCCTTTAATAATAAGAAGCTGCTGTAAAATCTATAGATTGGTTTACAACAGCCTATGTATTCAAATATTAAAATATAAACTGTACTAATACCATATAAAAAACAGTCCCAGCTGCAATTGAAAGAAACATGTTTTTTCTCCATAATTGCAAAACAGCAACAACAATTCCTGCTGATATCTCCGGCAGCCCATGATTGCCGGCTGAAATATCTATTCCCTTATAACAGTAAATTACCAGCATACCAAGCACTGCTGAAGGAAGTACCTTGCCTAGATATTTTATGTAGTCCGGTGTTGGTTTATCTGCCGGGAAAACAGCAAAAGCAATAAATCTTGTAAATACTGTTCCAAGCACTACTACCGCTATAATGATAATTTGCTGCGTCAATGTCATGCTTCATCCACCTTCTTCTCTAAAGACTTCCTTATCACTGTAAGAATAATTAAAATTAACAGCATGGATGCAATTATAAATCTGCTCTCTCCAAATATCATCAGGCATACTGCTGAAAGCCCCACTCCATATACAGCACTGTCATGTATCTTTTCCTTCTGCCACTGACTGATAAAAATAACTATGAACAGAGCTGTCATTACAAAATCAATTCCCTTTGTATTGAATTGTATCAGGCTGCCGAAGACACCCCCGACAGTAGCCCCCAAAAACCAGTACATCTGATTAAATGCAGTAACAAAAAACATAAACCATCCCTCATCTATCCCTTCCGGGATATCAGTTGTGCAATTGATGGAAAAAGATTCATCGCACATACCCAAAATAAGATACCACTTCTTTTTTCCTGTGCCATTATACTTGTCCAACATGGATATTCCATAAAAAATGTGTCTGGCATTTACCATAAGTGTCAAAAATAAAGCATTTAACGGATGAAATGCTCCTGTCAAAAGGTTTGCCGCCACAAATTCCATTGAACCGGCAAATATGGTAAGGCTCATGAGGCTTGGATAAATTGCAGAAAAACCAAGTGAGCGCATATAAATGCCATAGGCAATCCCTAAAAAAGTAAATCCCGCAAATATGGGCAATGTATGAGGGAATGCAGCAGCTGCCGCTTTTTTCATAACCATTTTCTTTCTCATTTACTTCATTCCTTTATGTTATAGGGTTTCTTAGTGAAAACTTAATTTATGCATGTTGATTTCTTCGGGAATTGAAAGAAGAAGCGGCATGCATAAATTAACATTTGAACTTGAAACCCTATGTTATATTTTGCTGCAAATTTAAGAGACCACTCTAAGTGATCTCTCGAATTTACAATAAACTCCCTGCCATTTATAGATAGTGTACTCCAGCTTTTTTACCCGCTTCATTACTTTAAATATTTGCTTCCTTCTCTAATAGAAAGAGGTGCCATGTGGTCCTTATGCTGCTCTATAAAATCCGCTACCCATTGAGGATTTGTTTTACTGTAATCTCTGAGACTCCACCCTATAGCCTTATTTATAAAGAATTCCCTGTTGTCCAGATTGTTGAGGATAATGGCTGAAAGCAATTTCGTGTCAGTTTTTTCTTTTCTCAAAAGCTGATGGTCAATGGCAAGCCTTCGTAACCACATATCATCATCTGATGACCACTGCAGCATCAAGTTATCAACTCTTGAATCTGTTAATCCCATGGTACCTATTATAGTATCGAAATTGTCTATGGTATCCCACCATTGATGGGTTTTAATATATTTATACATATGTTCAATGTCCTCATACTTTAAGTATGATTTCATCGCATCCAGATAATCTATCACAAAATAATGGAACTCCCGGTGCTCATCCTCATAGCATTCATCCAGGAACCCCCATTCAATACATTTTAATTTCTTATCCTGCTTAATGATTTCTTTCGTTATTTGCTTTCGAAGGGGAGACTGAATTCCATAAAACAGAAATCTGTCTTTCATATAAGCAGCCATCTCAGCTGCTTTTTTCTCATCCCTATTTTCTTCAAATAAGTGTCTAATATTTTCATATTTTGTCATGTTGCCATCTCCCTGAAAAATTTTATTCCTTGAAGGAGTTATAAAATTCTTTCAATTCCGCCTTCGTCTCTTCCGGTAGCTGGTTTTTCTTAATACCCCGAATAGCTCCCTCCAATGCATACAAACGATGAATGCAAGCTGAAGGATCAATGGATTTTATCTCCAGCCAGGTCTGTTTACTGCCTTTTTTCTTTAATTGTTCATAGGTTGTGACTCCCACTTCATTGAGTTGCTGTTCCACAACCTTACCAATGTTTGGTAACTCAGCTAGCTTTCCCATATTATCCACCTCATCCTTCTATATAGAATTAATAACTTGATAAATTTTCGTTTTCCAACATAAAATTCCTCTTATTCTTATTTTACCAGATTATGTACGTCTATTAAAGTTTATCCAACATATTGCTGGCGGCACAATTTACCTGCCTATCTCTTTTATTATAAACAAAAGCTGCTATAAAACTTTTAAATTGGTTTACAGCAGCCTTTTCTCTCACTATTTGAATTGCTTAGTTCAAATCTTAATCTATTCTTTTGACAGGTATCCAAATTTGGCTTAAATAGGTATCGTTGTTCATGTTTTCGTTGGAATACCATTCAATTTCCGGTCCATCTGCATGCTCATATCCAGAAGTCGGGAACCATTCAGTAAATATTCTTTTCCATACAACTTGCTGTGATTCCGGAAGTTTGCCTCTGCATTCGAATTTTACCCAGGTAAGTTCCGGGACGATTAATTCCACGAATCCTTCCTGCAATCCACTATCTGATTCCACTCCAATCATATAATCGAACTCATCCTTTCGAAAATTACAGCATACACCATAGAACTCCGGATTTTCTTTTTTCCCTGAACCCATGATTTTTTCACAAGTACCATCATTATACACATCGTTCCACATCTGTGGTATCAGTTTAAAGTTCTCACCATTAAGTGTTGTTATTTTTCTCATTACTCCGGCCAGTCTGATTTTTTTACCTTCTTCAATACGATATTTCATTTCATCTACTCCTTTGATTGTAATTTTGAAAGAGATTTTGGGATATGATTTTAAGACTGACCCCTTCTTCCTTGCTTCACTTGGAGTTAATCCGTGCAGATTTTGAAATGCTCTTGAAAAAGAAACCGGGGAATCATATCCGTATTTAAGAGCAATATCAAGTACTGTACTATCAGTTTTTTGCAAATCAAACCCTGCTTGTGTAAGTCTTCTTCGCCTGATATATTCAGCAAGGCTGACATCTGCTATGAAAGAAAACATTCTCTGAAAGTTATAACTGGAGCAGCACGCTTTTTGCGCAACCAGCTCATAGTCAATTGTACCGGCAAGATTCTCTTCAATATAATCAAGTGCAGCATTCATTTTATCAATCCATTCCATTCATCCCATCTCCTTATGATTCAATCATACTAAATACAAATATTTTATTCGCAACTATTCTTGCACAAATTTGTTTCAACTGTTACTTTCTGTGCTTATCATCTATATTGCTACCTAAAACACCTGCACAGTTTTGCCATCTGAGCAGATAAACATGTGACACTTGATTAAATTACAACAATGACTTATTGCTTATGGCTTTTATCTTTGCAATAGAATCTTCTATATTTTTAATGAACATTATTACAAACACAATAAGTAATATAATACAATTAAATAATACTGCTTTTACATTGAAAATTTTTGTGAAAAATGTTCCTAAAACAACCCCCACAATAAAAGTAAAAGCTGTTATTCCTTAATCAGCTCATTTAAAGTTTTATAAGTATGGTCAATTATATCTGAGCAGCTTACTTTATTTTTCTTAAGGTCCAGGCATATTTCTGAGCCGAATTTTCCTCTGACTTCCGACACCAAATCCTTGGTAAAGCCTCTTGCAGAATTATTTTCCTTATTGCTTTCTCTTCCCTTTAAGTATCCTATAACAGCAGCTGCTCCTCCGACTGCCCCGCATAAACTTCCTGCTGAAAAACCAGTTCCCATGCTGCTTCCTATAGCCACTGGAATATCAGTATTATTTTCCTCATTAAAGGCTTTGATTATTGCTTCTCCGCAGGTATATCCCTGCTTGTGGTATTCTGATGCTTTTGTCATTTTTTATCCTCCATATACTGTGTATTTATTATTTTTCTTATATCAATCAGATTAAACTGCATTTTTGTGCTTTATTATTGATATCCCCTGAGTCATTGTCCCCATAGGACATACCACGCACCATGAACGAGATTTAAACAGTCCCATCATTATAACTCCCAATATTGTTGAGGTAAGCATGATGCTGTAAAATCCGAAAGCGAAGCTGGCTGCCCATGGAGATACAAAACTTGTATTAACCCAGTCCCATGGAAGCTTCCAGGTCCATAAAACTGTGATAACCTGCTTTAGTCCTCTGGTACCAGCAAAAACCATATAAGTATTGAAAAGCATGCTTCCGAACATTGTCATGAAAAATGCAAGGAAACCATATCTGAACCATTTTGTCCTTAGAAACTTAGGCATTGGCTTGTTTCTGGATAGTTTGAACTTATTCCCCAGAAGGTACAGAAGCTGGCCTCTGCCGCAGTAAGCATTGCAATAAGCTTTTCCCCCGCCTTTAAGTGAAATAATTAACGGAATTGAAAAACATATAATACCAAGCCATGCAAAAAGTATATTGAATATTCCCAGCAACAGATAAATTGTGCTGACAACATAAAGATACTCATTCCATTGCTTTTTCTTTTTGCTTTTGTTCATTAAACAACTACCTCCACATTTATTATATCTATTACAGAAGCAGGGCATTCCCTTTCACATTTTGCACATCCGACACATCTTGAAAGATCAACCTCTGCAAATATACCGGCTGCCACTTTAATTGCTCCTATTGGGCAAACACTTTCACAAGTGCCGCATGCAACACATAAATCTTTTTGAACCTTTGCTTTTCTTTTAATTATTTTTTTAGCATTTGTAGAATTCATAAACATCTCCTCTTACTATTAATCTTTACAGCATATAACACACCAAACTACATTAGTAATTTCTTATATACTAATATAACGTCATTTTTTATCTTTGTCAATATCACTTAAAAAACTTTTTAAATTACCTTATAACACCATAAATTGAAATGTGTTCAGAACTGGTTTATAATTTTATATATATGAAAGAGTTAAAAATCTGGGGGTGTATAAGCATGAAAAGACCTCTTGGTATAGCACTTATTGGATACTTCTATATTTTTGGAGCTGTTGTATTGCTTTTGACACTGGGGGTAAAACAGGACATTGATATTAACATGCGATTTGGAGTTCCATTTTTACCCGAAACAGCAACAAGGGTATTTGTTGCAATATTCTCCATAATCATGGGTTACGGATACCTTAACCTGAAAAAATGGGGTTATTGGGCTATGATCATATACTCTGTAATTTTCCTAATTATCAGTGCACATCAGGCACTGCTTTATGGTAATCAGCTATTCAAAGGCAATATTATTTTTTCCATGCTGGTTATACTCTACACATATGCTAATCGTCATAGTTTCAATAATAATATAAACAAGTAATGGTTCCCTATATAATAAAAAGCTGCAGTAACCTTTAATTGGTTTACAGCAGCTTTTTCATTTTCCTTCATAGTCAGTAATTATCATATATTCATCTCCATACCATGTATCATCCGTTGCCACCAGCATTTCATAGTTTCCCAGGGGCACTTTTATATTTGCTGTTTTACCCTTATTTATAGAAAAAGCAGCTAAAAAATAAATAATATTTTTCTTATGATGTGTATTTGCAGTTTACTCTATCTTCTCTTATCCTCATATATCTGTAGTACCCAATGGGTACTACGCATTTTAGCAGTAAAAAAATCGCCAAGGCCACTATGCGCCGTCGATTTTTTTCTCGCATCTGCCTTTCCGAACGTATGTGAGGAAAATCTGGCAGGCGACAAATTCTCTTTTTTATTCTTTAGGACTGCATCTAGACTTCGTATAATCTCATGTCCTTTAAGTTATCCACAGATTTCAAAAAATATAATTTCCTAAAGAATAAAAAATA
>JBEHWK010000173.1:0-6427 GCA_040217795.1 Clostridiaceae bacterium | reverse complement strand
TGTTTGCGGAGAAATCAATGACGAGCTTACACTTGCTGACAGAGTTTGGACTTGTTCCTGCGGAACAATACATCACAGGGATATAAACGCTGCCATAAATATCAGGAATGAAGGCTGTCATATACTTGGTATAGCCTAAATTAGTATATAGAACCGTTGGGCAAACGGGGATAGCTTGGTAATCATACTGGCGTTGGCTGGTACATCCCAAGAAGCCCCCATCTCTAAGCGTAGCGTAGGTGGGGGAGTATGTCACGTTTTAAGATTTCTTATACAACTATTTAATAATATATCCAGATTATTCTTAAATACAGTGCACCACAGAAACTTCTTTTAACTGATAAAAAAATATTACTTAAAGCTATATTTGCTAAAATGCATATAATATTAGTAGTTTGCAGGACAAGGAAGAATAATAACCTTTAATTATTAGTTATAAAAGAGGAGATAAACTAAGATGAGTACAACCGGTAATAATTCATGTAATTACAATGCTGTGCCAAGTCAACTAGAATCATGCTTGTTTTCCTTATCACCAGATCAGTTCTCTTTGCTATCCTCAATATTGGGTATTCTTTTGATTGATAATCTGGATACAAACCAGCAAAATTCACTTGGAAACTTTATTGTTGGTATTGGGCAGGCAATTTTAACAGCTGCTGCACAAGGACAGTTACTGGAAAGTGATAATTCACAGAATAATGATATAAGCCAGGAACTTGAAAAGTTAAAAAAACAAGTATCTGCACTTGAGAAAAAATTATAGAAAAACCTAAATTGCTGAAACCTTATTATTTAAAAACTTCCTTCGAAATAAGAATGCATATCAGTACTTATGAGTGGGAAAAATAAAAATGAGGTGATAACATATGAAAAAGATTGGCGTAGAAAAAGGATTGTCCACAATTGCAGAATATTTAAGTTCGGAGGGATATTCGGTAGAAATTCTTGGTGAAGATCTTAAGAGTAATGTTTCAAAGTGTGATAGTTTAGATGTCATTGTTACGGCAGACTACAATACAGACATGATGGGCTTCAGTGATACATCAACAAAAGTTCCCGTTATTAATGCTAGTGGGTTGACACCGGAAGAAGTAAAGAACATGATTCAGCAGAGAACAACTAAATGAATAATTGAATAACTATGAATTCGAAAAGATGTATTTTATGTTCCCTCAGGCAGAGTAAGTTTGAGGGATTTTTC
The DNA here is from genome assembly GCA_040217795.1 of Clostridiaceae bacterium. Taxonomy (GTDB): domain Bacteria; phylum Bacillota; class Clostridia; order Clostridiales; family Clostridiaceae; genus Clostridium_T. The sequence continues at coordinate 5,223 of JBEHWK010000173.1, read as the reverse complement.
TTTAGGGAGTCGTACTATTACAGAGAAAGAAATGAAAAACCTCAGGATTAAATATCTGCGAAATGGTTACTATAGAGTGAAGGTGAATAGAAGGGAGGATATAAAAATGGATAATCATGATATACTCAATAGATTAAGAAAAGAAATAGAATTATGCTTTAAGACGGCTGCAACGGAGCATGAAGAGGGGAAAGACGTAGAGGAAGGCATTCAATTCAGAAGTGCAGAAGTTCTTATTGAAGCCTATAATGCACTTATAAAACTGTACTATCTGCCTGAGTACGTTGAGAGATATTCAATGGAGAATGTAGAAGAAGAGTATAGAATGTATTGTTTAGATAAGGTCCTGCATTAATGCAGGTTGTTGGCAAATTATAAATTAAATAAGGGGCAATAAATCCTCAACAAATTATTGCCCCGGGAATGATAAAACTTAGATAAAATATATAATAAATTTTAAAAGTAGGAGTGATATCGGTGAATGAAGGGCTTGTAGTATTTGTAAGAACACTCATTGCTGTTTTTTCAATATTAATATTCGCACGACTTCTAGGTAAAAACAAATAAGCCGAATTACGCTCTTTAATTATATAATAGGAATTACTATTGGAGGGATGCCTGTAGGGATATCAATTGATTTATCAACTGGAGCCTGGCCTTACTGGATAGGACTGGTTACTTGGGCAGCTGCCGGATTAGCTATTGATTTACTCACAACTAAATCCAGGTATACAGCAAAACTAATAGAAGGGGAACCGTCTATAATGGTAATGAATGGTAAAATATTAGAAGATAATATGCGTAAATTGAGATACAAAGCTACTAATTTACAGCAACAATTAAGAAATAAGGATATATTTGACTTAACAGAAGTTCATTTTGCAGTGCTGGAACCAAATGGCGAGCTTTCAGTTTTAAAAAAATCAGAATTAAAGCCTCTGACTCTGAAAGATATGGATATTATTGTACCTGATACTGGGATAGGGATAGAATTAATTTATGACGGCATAGTAGTAGATCTGAATTTAAAACAAATTAATCGTGATCATAAATGGCTAAACTCTCAGTTAAGGAAGCAAGGAGTAAACCATCCTTCTGAGGTATTTTTAGCCACCTATGAAGCCTCAGGTTCTCTTTTCATAGATAAATACAAAGATAACATACAAAAATCAATAGATATAGGTGATTTTAAAGGTCCATATTAATAGTTTAAATTTTGTAAAAAACTTTAAACTGATTGCCAGGGAGTAGTCATCAGCTAAAAATTAAGCTTATAATTTTTTTACAAGCAGCTGTCACTTTTAACTTCATACTATTCCAAGCAGAACTTGCTGTTGCTTTAGCAACTTTGCGTACCTTTTTACCTTTATCGTAAATAGCTTCATTGATTTTGGAACCACCGAAATATCCAACCATTCCGCCGATAAAACCAGTAACAACACTGAAAGGCAGTCCGACAACTGGTATCCATGCTGTGAGTTGAGCACCTATTGATTCTCCTTCAGCCATTGCCCATAATCCTCCTACCACAGAAACAGTTACTCTTCCTATCTGATCTAATCCCTTAGTTACAGATAAACCACCAGCTGCAACTTTCCATAAAATCTTTATATTTTCAATTCCTACCCAGGCAATGTTGTCAATAAGTCCAGCAGGTGTTGCTTTGGGTATGAATGATATAATTTCTTTACATATGGCAATTTGCAGAGCACTGGCTGTTATGACTTTTATCCCGGTATCAGCACCAGTTTCCAGTGCAATTTCTACCATTTCTTCTGAATCAACCTTTTCACCCTTTACCACTTTTTCCGCAATGTTTAATCCTATTGTGGCTGCAGCAATTTGCAAAGCCATGACACCAGCATTTTTACCTATTGACATGGCCAGCTCTTTTGTTTCATTATGATTATAACCAACTCTTGGCATAATACTGTCTTTTTGTACTAATTTCTGAAGAGCTTTCATGTCTTTTTCCGTAAACTTCTTTCCTTTATAACCCCAGGCTTCTATATGGTCTTCTACTGTTTTGGCCGGAAATGCTTTTCTTACCGCTTGAACCTGCTCCCTGGGAACAATAAATCTTTGGTTGCAATAGTTTCCTCTATTAATGAGGCTTATAGTATCTTCAGCCGTTTCACCAAATCTCAACTGATAATTATGGTATTTTCCAGTATCTATATTTATAACTCTGAAATTAACAGAACTAGGGATTAAAAAGTTTCTGACTTCAACCTTTATATTTTTGCCTTTAAAGAATGTAATTAACTCTGTAGTTTCAGCAATTATGTTTTCTGGAATATTTCTATCTGGTTTTCTCTTCATCTTTATATGTCCACTATTGTTATGAATTAATGCTTCATGCAATTCTGCATTTTTTTGATATAGCAGATTGTTCATATTCTTCAATGCAGGGTCATATTCATTAACTCTCATGCCTGCTGCTGACTCCAGAAGCGTATCTGTAAACCACAATTCTTTAGATACGCCTGCCTCAGCTGCCTCATTGATTGATTTTAAATTGGTATCGAATTTATTAATTGCTTCAAATATTTTTGAACTATCTGCCTCTACTTCATTTTCAGTCATTTCTGGTAATTCTTCTTTAAAAAGCTGTTTCAGCCACTCTTTATCAGAAACACCTGCTGCCTTTGATTTATATGACTTCATACATTTAGCAAGAAGTTTCTTAAATTTGTTGGCTTCCTGTTCAGTCAGGTAATCTGTTTCAATGCTTAAAAATTGATTATTAATTTCATCCACAAGTTTCACCACCTATATTGATGAATTCTTGAATTTGCGTTTTACATATTACTTAGACATTTTTTCAAGTGGCAATTTCATCATTTTATAAAACAAGATTAAAATACGTGTAATTTTATCTGTACTTGCCACAAAATTATAAATAACAATAATATTATATTAACTCTTGACGTGATATTGTTACATCAGGAAAAGATTGTTGTTGAATATAAGAGTTAATTACTTAGAATAGGAAGAATTAAAAAAAAATACTTTTTTACAAAATTTCCCTTACTTAGACAAAGATATTATGTTTACATATGAATGTAAAGAAAATTCTGAAATTTAGATGGTTTAGTAATTATTACACAAATTATTTTTAAGATATTGATATGTAAAACTCGATAAAGGCAAATTTAGCGAAAGCTAAAGACGCAAAGCTACAGGGACTAAGGTAGTTTCTACTATGTCAGCCAGTTGCCGAAGGTTTGGTATAAAATCCAGCCTTAATAAAGTTGGATTTTTTTGTTTTGTCACATGGAAATTAATGTAAATTGATATAATTATATATGTATACAGCTTAAGTCAGCCAAATCAATTAATAATTAGTTTTAGGAGGAAAATATAATGAAAAGAAAAAGTTTAGTTTTACTTTCAGTGCTTACTTCTGTATTAATTGCTGTACCTGCTTTTGCACAAACTGCAACTGATGGGAACAAATTAAGCGGTACTCATTACAATCTGAATATTATTGGTGTTCAAAATGAAAAGGTTTCAGATATATCATCTGGAAACAGAATTTTTGTACCTTTAAATGGTAGTACAAAAATATTGCTTTCAGAAACTAATACATCTGATGTCACTAAATTTAATGATAACTTTATGGTGATAGATGGTAATGCTACTGATGGTTCAGGTGCATTCCAACTGCCAAACCCAGATATTAATAATACAGGTACTACAACTTATTCTGTTTTTGTAAAAGCTTTAGGCAAACCAGGCGGCAAAGCTAATGTTACAACATCTGCTTATTATTTGGATCCTGTTACAGGTGAAACATTAATTAAGAGTGATTATGTTCTTACAGTTGAAAGATCAACTGGTAGATCTTCATTCGATAATGTAACTAAAGAATTGCTTTACATTTATGCAGATTATGACAGCGATGGAACAGTAGAAAGAGTACCGCTATTCTCCGATGAGCTTTACGGATATTTCTGGCAATATGACAATGCTGGTTTGAAGAATGCTCAATTGAGATTCTATCCTATTTCAACTACAGTACCTGCTCCATAAATGAGATTTCAAGAACACATAATCTAAAGATAAGGATTGACTTTAAAGAAGGATTATATAGCACATTTATTCCAAAACAAAACAACAGGCTGGCTGAAGTATAACTAAATGGTTAAGGGGAATATCTTCTTAACCATTTTATTTTGGGGTTAAGGAATGGTACACTAAATATGTACATAAGTTTGAAATCAATCATGAGGTAAACTTCGCCTCGAAGTATTTTGATACAAGGAGTGATAAAATGAAATTTTGCTGGTGCACAATAAGAGTCAGGAATATGGAAGAGTCATTAAGATTTTATCAGGAGATTGCAGGCCTTTCATTGAATAAAAGATACACCTCCGGGTCTGGAAAAGACATTTCCTTTCTAGGGGATGGGGAAAGCAAAGTGGAGCTTATTTGTGATCCGAACTTTAAAAACTTCAGTGAATGTGAGAGTATTTCATTTGGATTTGAGGTAGACTCAGTTGATGAAAAGATAAGGTTTATAAAAGAAAAAGGATACGAAGTTCATAAAGGACCTGTACAGCTTAATGAAAATATGACATATTTTTATGTTAAAGATCCTGATGGGATTAATATACAATTTGTTGAAAATAAGTAATGATTACTAGATGAAGTTCTAATTTGGCAGGCTTCCGGAATGATTAAGAAGAATTGAAAAATATGTTGACAGTGTTTACACGGTATGATAATATTAATTCATAAAAGTAAATAATCTTTTTAGAAGGATTGTGACTGGTAAAGCAGGCAAGACCTGAATTGATGTGAAACTTAATATTAAGTGTTCATCATTAGTTTAGGTCTTTTTTATTGCGTAGTTCTAAAATACATGATAACAAAAAGTAAAGATGGTCACTGGCACGCAAAATATTTTCTTTAAGAGTGGTGATAGGAAGTTATCGCTTCAAATGGACAAAGCTTAGTGTAAAAATGATAAAACAAACAAGCCGCAGAATTTAATTTGAAATTCTGCGGCTTATAATTTGTGTCAGATAAATAAGCACCTCAGCCTGTTTTATCTGTAAAGGTAGTGTCTTGTCAGTGGCAGCTCGTTATTAAGTCCTTTTGAGAAAACAATCTGGTGAAGATTTACACCACTGGTACGGAAGGAACCAGCACAGGCATTGAGGTACAGGCGCCACATTTTAACAAAACGTTCACCATATTTTTCTCTCACACAGTCCA
>JBEHWK010000172.1:0-6440 GCA_040217795.1 Clostridiaceae bacterium | reverse complement strand
GTTTAAATGAAAGGAGTAACTATGAAAAGTAGAAATTGGTTTTGGGGATTCTTCTTCCTGCTGTCTGCAATATTTGTTATTGCCAGTCAGACAGGAGCATTTGGACAGGTTGGGCTTTTGAGCATACTGGCAACGGTACTGCTGGCGGCAATATTTATTCAAAGCTCGATAAAATTGAACTATTTTGGAACATTTGTACCTTTGGCTTTTCTCTATATGATTTACCGGGAGCCTCTTGATTTAGTATATATTTCACCATGGCTTCTGGTCTTTGCCGCTGTATTGGCAGGCACAGGTTTCAGCATTTTATTTGGAAGACATTCTAGAAATAAAATCTATTCACATGGATGTAAGGACCGTTTTAAACAGACCAGCGGCAGCATAGATGACAACAACCCCATTGTTAAGGTGTCTTTTGGTGAATCCAGCAAGTATCTGCACGGAGATTCTTTCAAAAGCGGACAGTTTATCGTGTCTTTTGGATCACTGAAAGTGTTTTTTGATCAGGCACAGCTCAGTCCTGAGGGAGCGGAAATATTTATTGACTGCAGCCTCGGTGAGATAAAATTATATATTCCAAGACACTGGCAGGTCATTGATAATGTGCATACGAGTCTTGGTGAGGTGGTCAATGAATCCCGGTTTGTCAAACCAGATGAAAATTTGCCTCGTCTGATCATTAACGGAAATGTAATGTTGGGAAGTGCGGAAATTCATTATATATAGGGTTCCCTGGCAAAAGTGGCGCTAGCCACTTTTTTATTGTATTGGAAAGTGCATTCTTTCCTATACAATAAAAAAGGCAAGGGGTGCAGGGGAAGTTGTGTTCCCCGCCGTCAGGGGACGGGCATAAAGATTAATAATCTTTATGTGCCTGCAGAGCCCCACCTAGAGGTCTCAGACACGAAGTGTCGTCGAAGGGTTAAAGACCTGAATGGTCTTTAACGGGCTATGCCCAGGCCGGTACGGACGGTGGGTTCCCTGGCGAAAGTGGCGCTAGCCACTCTTTTTGTATTCAATCACAAGTATTTTGTGATATAGTTTTTATATTGACTATAAATATAAGGTTATTACTTTGGAGGGATTTATATTATGAAAAAAGTAGCAGTAGTATTTAATGGCGGGACCATTTCTATGAAAGTTGACGAGAGGATAAAGGCAGCTGTGCCATCCCTTACAGGTGAAGAAATTATGTCTATGGTTACAGGGATTGAGGATTATGCGGAATTGGAAACATACACATTTTCAGGAGTGCCATCTCCCCATATGACTCCTGTAATGATGCTTCAGCTTTCAAGGGTTGTAAGTGATCTGTTAGACAGGGATGACATAAACGGTGTTGTTGTCACTCACGGAACAGACACTCTGGAGGAAACGGCATATTTTCTGGATTTGACAATAAACTCAAAGAAGCCGGTGGTCATTACAGGGTCAATGAGAAGCGGTTCAGAATTGGGATATGACGGCCCTTCAAATCTTGCGGCATCAATATGTACAGCAATTTCCGGAGAAGCTTCCGGAAGAGGTGTTATTGTATGTTTTAATGGAGAACTTCACTGCGCTTCTGAAGTGACAAAAGCCAATTCAATGAGTCTGAATGCCTTCAGAACTCCAAACTTCGGACCTATAGGAATTGTAGATAATAATAATGCGATTTTTTACAGGGGCAAAATAAAGGGAGAAACATTCCCGGTGGAAAGCCTTGAAGATAAGGTTTCATTAGTAAAATGCGTTTCAGGCATGGATTCGAAAATTCTGGATTTTTTAATTGAATCAGGAGAAAAGGGCATAGTCATAGAAGCTTTAGGTCGAGGCAATGTTCCGCCGGAAATGGTTCATGGAATAAAAAGGGCTTTAGATAAAAATATACCTGTGGTGATTGTATCCAGATGTTTTGAAGGAAGAGTATTCGAATCTTACGGTTACCTTGGGGGTGGAAAGCAGCTTCGTGGAATGGGCACTATTTTTGGTGATACAATGTCCGGACAGCAGGCAAGAATTAAATTGATGATTTCATTAAGTGTTACAGATGACCTTAATGAAATCAGGAAATATTTCGAAAAATAATTGTAAACATTTTGTTAACAAACTATTGACCAATCACTATGAATAATTATAGTATAGTGATTGTAGAATTGATTAAACGCAAAAGGAGGCAATGAAATGACAAGAAGCATGACTGGATTTGGAAGAGCCACAAGCAAAGAAGGCAGTGAAAAAGTATTTACTGTGGAAATGAAAAGCGTTAATCACAGGTTTCTGGATTTGAATATCAGAATGCCTAAATCAATGATAAGTTTTGAAGATAAGATAAGAAGATGTATTTCTAAAGATATAAACAGAGGAAAGATTGATGTTTTTATTAATCTGAAAGATTATCATAAGGGTGATCAGGTTGTAAAACTTAATGAAAATTTAGCTGACAGCTATTACAGATCATTACTGGAAATTGAAAAGAGATATCCTGTGAAAAATGATATATCTGTTTCATTGATTGCAAGATTCCCGGAAGTTATTATAATTGAGGAAAAAGAAGAGAATCTGGAGGAACTTTGGACGGAACTTGAACCTTTAATCACTGAAGCAGTTCAGATGATGGTTGAAATGAGAGAAAAAGAAGGACAGAAATTAAAAGAGGATGTATTATCAAAATGTGATGAAATCAGGGAAAATGTTAAAGTAATCGAGGGTCAGTCACATAAGATAGTTGATAATTATAAAAATAAACTGGAAGAGAGAATCAAGGAGCTTGCATCCGGGGTTGAGGTTGATCCCAACAGGCTGGCAACTGAGGTTGCCATATTTGCGGATAAGTCCGCTGTTGACGAGGAAATAACCAGATTATATTCTCATCTGAGCCAGATGTCCAAAACCTTTCTTCTTAATGAGCCTGTAGGAAGAAAACTTGATTTCATTGTTCAGGAATTAAACAGGGAAGCAAATACAATAGCTTCAAAATCCTATGATATAGGTATTACTAACATTGTTATTAATATAAAGAATTCAATTGAAAAAATAAGAGAACAAATTCAAAATGTTGAATAAACAGGAGGATCGAGATGGGTATTAAACTTATTAATATCGGATTTGGAAATATAGTTTCTGCAAACAGACTTGTAGCGATTGTAAGTCCTGAATCAGCACCGATAAAAAGAATAATTCAGGAAGCAAGAGACAGAGGAATGCTTATTGATGCTACATATGGAAGAAGAACAAGGGCTGTTATCATTACTGATTCAGATCATGTAATTCTCTCAGCTGTTCAGCCTGAAACTGTTGCACACAGATTGTCAGCTAAAGATGACGTAGTTGACGAGGTTGATGAATAATGGATCAGGTTAACAGAGGACTGCTGATTGTAATTTCAGGACCATCCGGTGCAGGTAAGGGAACTATATGTAAAGCGCTGCTGGAGGAGAATCATAACCTGCATATATCAGTATCAGCCACTACAAGAAGTCCCAGGGCCGGTGAAGTTGAGGGAGTAAATTACTACTTCCTGGATAAGGAGACCTTTAAGGAAAGGATAGAAGTCGGAGATTTTCTTGAATATGCTGAAGTTTACGGGAATTATTACGGCACTCCCAAGTCAAAGGTTGAAGAAATGCTTATGAGCGGCAAAGATGTGATTTTGGAAATTGATATTCAGGGAGCTCTTAAAGTAAAAGATAATTGTAAAGAAGGTATCTTTATATTCATACTTCCTCCATCCATGGAAGAACTTAAACAGAGAATCATCAAAAGAGGCAGTGAGACGCCTGAATCATTGATGACAAGATTTAAATCCGCATATCAGGAAATTAACTATATATCAAAATATAACTACGCTGTTGTAAATGATGAAGTTCATAAGGCTGTAAATAAGATTGAAGCCATTCTTACAGCTGAAAGATGCAGAGTAGACAGAATAAAAGAAAATATATTAGATTCAAAGGAGGGTTTTATTCATGAACAACTCTATGATTAATCCATCAATAGTAGATTTATTAAAAAAAGTAGATAACAGATATTCTTTGGTTATTGTTTCATCAAAAAGAGCAAGACAACTGATAGACGGCAAACATCCCCTTGTGGAAGTGGATTCAAAAAAACCTTTGACAATTGCTATAAATGAAATCAATGAAGGCGATCTTACTTACGAACAGGTAAAAGAAGGTTATAAATAAAATGAACAGAAATAAAGTATTAATCGGAGTAACTGGTGGTATAGCAGTATATAAGGCATTGGATCTGATTTCCCAGCTGAGGAAAAAAGATATTGAAGTGAAAGTTATCATGACAGAATCTGCGCAAAAATTTGTGAGTCCATTGAGTTTTCAGGCATTAAGCCAGAATATGGTTACTACAGATATGTTCCAGGAGCCTAAAGCATGGGAAATTCAGCATATTTCTCTGGCTAAATGGGCAGATTTAGTTCTTATAGTACCTGCTACCGCAAATATTATTGGAAAAGTTGCAAATGGTATTGCTGATGACATGCTGTCAACAACCATAATGGCATCAAAGGCACCAGTGTATTTTGCACCTGCCATGAACACGAATATGTATGTTAATCCAATTGTTAAAGGGAATATTAAAAAGCTTAAAGAATACGGGTATGGTTTCATTGATCCTGCAAGCGGAAGACTTGCCTGCGGTGATGAGGGACAAGGGAAATTAGCACCTGTTGAAGAAATTCTGGAAGTCGCTGTGAGTGTTCTTAATAAATCTGACGATTTAGAAGGAAAGAAAGTCCTGGTTACTGCAGGACCTACAATTTCTCCTATAGATCCTGTGAGATTCATCACCAACAGAAGTACCGGGAAAATGGGCTATGCAATAGCTGAAGAAGCAAGGGACAGAGGTGCTGAGGTTATACTGGTGTCAGGTCCTACAAAGATTAAGCCTCCCTATGGAATAAAGGTTATAAACGTTAATACTAATGAAGAAATGAAAAGTGCTGTTTTAGATAATTTTGTAACAAGCGATATTGTAATTAAATCTGCAGCAGTTGCAGATTATAAGATTGCACAGTATTCAGAGAAGAAAATAAAAAAAGGGGAAGGAAATCTTAATCTGGAGTTTGTAAGGGATAATGATATCCTGAAACTTCTTGGAGAAAAGAAATCCGATAACCAGGTATTGGTAGGATTTGCTGCTGAGAGTAATGATTTGATTGAAAATGCAAAAAAGAAACTTATCAATAAAAATCTTGATCTTATAGTGGCAAATGATATTACTTCAACTGAAACTGGATTTGCATCAGATGAAAACAAAGTAATATTAATTTCTAAAAATGATAATATTCATTTGGATAAGATGAGCAAACGTGAAGTTGCAAAAAAGCTTTTCGATGAAATTAAAAAAATTATGGATAATTAAATGCAAGGACTCTCTATGTATTCATGGAGAGTCTTTTTACAAAGGGTGATTTATTTGTATGCACAAGTGGTTATAAACAGCGATGCAGTCAGCATAGACAAACTTTTTACCTACAAAATTCCTGAAGACAGTGCAGGAAAAATATCAGTTGGATCAAGGGTGTCTGTTCCCTTCGGACTTGGCAATAAGTCATATGAGGCATTTGTCATAAACATTTCCGAAGAAAACAACAGCAATTTTAAAAATATCAAGTATATTATTAAGAATCTGGATGAGGAACCTTTGATCAGTGAAGCCGGAATACTCCTCTTCGATTTCCTCGTAAATAAGTATCTGTGCAGAAAAATAGAAGCGATACGGTTAATTATACCCACAGGAGTAATGAGAGGGGTAAGGGAGAAGAACAAGGAAGTTGTAGTCTTCAGAAAGGAACTGACAGGGAGTTTAGCGGAAAAAGAAACCTACAGGGCTATAATTGATTTTATTAAAGAAAATGACGGCCTGTATACAAGAAGTGAATTGATAAATAAATTCAACCTGTCTTCATATATGTTAGGTAAACTGTTAAAGGAAGATTTCCTGTCACTCTCCAGGGAAAAGATTCAGAGATTTAGTAACAGGGATTATTCCTCCTACGGATCCTTTAAATTAAACCATGAACAGCAGAAGGCTTTTGAAGATATACTCAATTCTCCGGAAAGATTATTTCTCATTAAGGGAGTTACAGGCAGCGGTAAAACTGAAATATATATGAATCTTGTTAAAGAAATGCTTAAGCTTGATAAAACCAGTCTTATACTTGTACCTGAAATTTCATTGACTCCCCAGATGATTGAAAGGTTTAAAGGCAGATTTGGAAAGGATGTTGCAGTTTTTCACTCAAAGCTATCCTTAGGTGAAAGGTATGATGAATGGTTCAGGATTAAAGAAGACAAAGTTAAGCTTATTATCGGGGCCAGAAGCGCCATATTTCTCCCCTTTAATGATTTAGGGCTCATAGTTGTTGATGAGGAGCATGAAGGCACCTATAAATCTGAACAGAATCCAAAGTATCAGACTAAGGAAGTTGCGGAATTCCT
>JBEHWK010000171.1:0-6471 GCA_040217795.1 Clostridiaceae bacterium | reverse complement strand
ACTTATATCCATAGACGGAAGCCTGAAAGATACTTTGGGAGTGAAGAATCCTTATAGATACAGAGGGTATAGATATGACAATGAGACTGGACTGTATTATCTGCAATCAAGGTACTATAACCCTGAGACTTGTCGCATGTTGAATGCGGATGGACTTGTTGGAACTCCTGGTGAAATTCTATCTGCGAATATGTTTGCATACTGTGGTAATAATCATGTAAATAGGGAAGACCCTAGTGGATGTCTTTGGGGATTTATTAAAGAATTTGTTTCACAGGTTTCAAGTGCGATTAATACACTTAAGCCTGCTTATGCGGTTGCAGGTGGATGTGCATTAGGAGATGGACCATTACTTATTGGTGACTTAATTGGAGCGGCAATTGCTGGAGTAGTAACAATAGGAGCTGTCGGATATGCTGCATACAAAACAAAAACAGCATCAAGAGAATCCACGAAAAGTACAACTATAGCAACTGAAACATCACAAAAAAAACGTGAACAGCCAACAGTCATATATAGATATGGAAGTGGCTCAAATACTAATTTGACTCCAAGACCTCAAGATACAGGAGGATTATCGTTCTCATTAACGCCACCTGCAAGTGGTAAGTATGTTGTGACTACAATTCAAGCTGTTAATGCTACAGGAATTTTGAGAGCAGTTAAGGATGGGACAAATCACGTTAGTGTTATGCCGACTAATCCATTAACAATGAGTGGATGGATTGCATCGAGGCCAAATGCCCAGACATCGCCTCATCCATATACAGTAACATTAAAATCTATAGTTTGGGACAGTAAATAGGAGGTTTGGTATGGACGAGAATATTTTCAAGAATCTAAGTTGGAATGCTCCTTTGGATAGTCAGAATAAAGCTATAAATGAAATTGCTTCGGAAGTTAACGTAAATCTAAATGATTTAATTCAGCCATTAAGCAAGGAATATTGGGAAAATGCTGCTAGAGTTTTAAGTAAAATTGGATATCCTAAAATTGAAGAAGCAATTCCAGGTTTGTTTAATTGGTTACAGGATTTGAATTGGCCTGGTGCATTAATAGTAATGGAGTTGTTAAAATCATTACCAAAGGAAGCTATTATAAGACATCTGGAATCCGCTGCTAAGGAGGCCTTTAGTACAGAGGATGATATATGGTTAATCAATTTAGCAACTTTTTTGGAAGACTTTAAACTTCAAGAACATGATTTTGTGTCAAAGGAAATATATTCTGCACTAGTAGATTCTGAAGAAGATTAAAAAACTAAATTAATACTGAATGCAATACAAAGAGAATAAACAAGTAAGGAAGAATTGTAAAATATAACATATCGCTTGATAAAATAACATTTTTTTGTAATGTATAATAGTGATAAAAACAAGAGAAGTTATACAGTAGATAATACAGTTTATAGCGTTCAATTTAATATGTAGTAGTCAATGATTGACAGCCCAACAAGTAATAGTGCTTGATGGGCTTATTTTTCATGAAAGATATAATAGAATTAATGTTAACAAAAGAACGGTTTTTGTTCTAGCATTACTTACAGGGCAATATACATATCAGGAGGATTAGCTATAACAGCTGGACTATGTATACTTGCAAGTTTAGGATACGTTGGATATTAGATATATGACTATGTGAAAACATCATATTTTACAATAGGAATTCCATGAGATATTTGAAAGAACTGGACTTAACACTGTAAACAGTTCTGGCACATACATATTAACATTGATATATTTAGGAAATTTAGTATTAATAAAAAACACATTTCATTTAAGGTGAATTTCTTTTGTTCCAACTATAGTATAGATGTTAAATTTGATATATATGGAAAATGGGTGGTGAATTAAAGAACAAGGTTAGCTGATTGTATTTAGATTTGAGGAAATATTGAATTGGAAAAGCAATAGTAATATAATTGCCTTAATATGTGGTTGTTTCTTGTTTTAGATAGTTAAAGAGTTGATAATGTAGATAAAAAAGAAAATGCCAAGAGAGCACAAAGATTGAAATATAATACAGAATTATTGGAAAAGCAAGTGATTAAGCTTACATTTCTATAAAATCCGTATTTATATATGCGACAAGTTACACCGTAGTATAGTCCGGAGTGGGGAAGGTTTCTGAATGCTGATGGAATTGTTTGTGCTTCAGGAGAGCTATTAACGGCAAATATGTATTCATATTGCAAAAACAATGTAGCAAATATGACTGATCTAGATGGACAATTTACTTTTTTAGCAGTGTTATTTGCACCAGCAGTTTCTGAGCTTGTTGCAGCTGTAATTACTGTAGCAATCATATATGCTCCGGTAATAATAAATGAAATGAATATCATTTTGTCTACATACGGTCCACAAATAACTTCTACAGCTCAAAAGGTAGCTGAAAAAACTAGTGGTAACAATAGTAGTAGTGGTGGAAATAATAATAAAGATAAAGGCTCTGGAAAGCCTGCCTATAAAAATTATGATGCCAAACAAATCGAAAAAAAGTATGGACTAAAAAAAGGAGAGTTCCACCAAATAAAGAAGGATATACTTGTTGAGGCAAAGAAAGCATTTCCAAAGGAAATGAAACGTGTTGGAGATAATCTGGATATACATTTAAATCAAGATGGATTAATGAAAGTTGTATCAAGAACAAGTAATGCTTCATTTGAGCTAAAATGGGATATACAATCATTTATTCATTGATTTCCAGGGAGGAAATATGTCATACGATTTAAAATTATTAGTTATGAAACAAAATAAAGTAAAAAAGATTAATTTTCCAACTTCAATAATAGTAAAGAATGAAATAGAAGATGGTTTTAATCGATATAATAATATTTGGACATTCATGACAAGTATTGAAGGGGTTTGGTATTCACTAGTAAAGGAGCATGATGGCTTGTTTGATGCTTTTCCTATATGCGATTCTGATTTTGAAAAAGATGAAAAAGACATTGATATGCCATATTGGATTGACGATGAAGATATTAAATATGATTTAACACCTTTACTTATAAAAAATGAATTTAGAATTGATTTTCAGAAGATAGTTGAGGATTTAGTAAATAGCTCACCAATAAAAATGATAATGATATTGGCCAGTTATCAAAGTCATAATAAAGAAACAATATGTGGTGCAATATCACTTACAGAATATTTAAGTTTATTGGATAGAGGGAAAATACTTTTTAATGTCTGTTATATAGTTAGAAGTTAGGGGGTGTATGAATAAGCTTTCAAGGTAAGTCCGAATTGTTGGGAAAATATTCTGCTTTCCCATGAGACTTGTTAAGAAATTTGTTGTGTTAAAAAAGTATAGCTGAACAAACTATAGAAATTCAAAAATTTATTTATAAAATAGTTCCTAAATGTTAGTTGATAAAAGACTATATATCTTGAAAAATCATAAGGTATACATAGTCTTTTATTCTCTAATTATAAGTTTTTTTTCATCATATTATTTGAAAAGTTAGTCAATTCCGTTATAAATTGATTCTTTTCTTCCTCATTTTTAAATATCTTTTTGGGTATAAATATTTCTTCTTTAGAATCAGTATATACATGTAAATACCTATCGGTTTCCACTATTCCAGTAACTGATGACCATTTTATATTGATTCTGTAAGTATATGTAGCATATTCGATGCCATTATCATCTAAAGTCACTGAAAATTTATATATTGTATATTTTACTTTTTTTCTAATTTTTTTTAATAATCCCTCTTTGTATATTGTTGGGAATAAAATGATGAATAATATATAAACTTCTAGATAAAACAATATTCCTTTTTTTAGTACAAAGGTACTCGCCAACAATAATATAAAGGGAGCAATATATGTTTTTACGAGCAAATCTGATTTGAATTCTTTACATTTATATATATTCTCTAGTTTACCTGCTATAAAATCGGATTTGCTTAACTCATATTGTATATTAATAAAACCCCCCCCTATATTCATTATTGATACAAAATCCCAGTTAGAATTGCTTGTGCTTATAAATCACAATATACTTTAAATATAAAGAAATTCATAATTAGAATGATTTCTTATATAAAAAGTATATCACTGAAAGAATTAATATGAAAGTCAGCAAGTTCATAACAGGTATTTGATATTATATTAATATTTTAGGATTAGGTTGGGGGCACAGGTTGCTCCAGGTAGTTTTTGCTTCTAAAATATAAGATTCAAATGATATAAAAAGATACGATAGAATAATATAGCTTAAACCAAGAAGCAAGGAATTTTATCCTTGCTTCTTAGATTCTTGTTCAGATTTATTAAACAGATTTTCAAGTTTGCTGGCAGCTTCACTGTCCGCTTTTTTCAAACTATGGGCATAAATATCTGTGGTGGTTGATGTTTTAGCGTGGCCCAGTCTTTTACTTACTGTAATAACATCAACACCCTGTCGTATTAACAATGTGGCTGATGTATGCCTTAATCCATGGAAATTAACTTCCTCTAGTATATATTGAGGTTTATCTTCATCCTTTATTTTGGAATCATTTTTTATGGATTCATTGTGCCTTCTTATAAATTCTAAAAACCATCTGCTTATGGTATTTGGGAATATAGGATTTCCTTCTTTGTTTGTGAATATATTGTCACAATCCCCGGTCCATAGATTATCCAGTTTTGCCTTTTCAGCATTTTGCCATACCTTGTATTCACGCAGCAGTGCCATTACACTGTTTGGCAGAGCAATGACCCTGTTGCTGGACAGGTTCTTTGTGGATTTTGTAAAGGTGCCTATTTTAGGCAGGTATTGCAATGCTTTGTTGATGGATAATGTATTGTTTTCAAAGTTTACATCAGACCATTCCAGTCCGGATAGTTCGCCCATTCTCATGCCGCCGTATATGGCCAATGTAATCATGGTTCTGTATTTTATGGGCTCTTTTTCTATAAGTTCCAGGATGTATTGGGTCTGTTCAATGTCGAAATGTTTTCCTTCCTTCCTTTCTACCTTTGGAGCTTTAACTCTTGCAGCAGGATTATTCATTATAAATCCCCATTGCACAGCAGTGGTCAGGATGCTTGATATAACTCTGTGGTGATGGGATATTGTCTTTTCTGACAAGCCCTTTTCATCACCTTTAGGCTCAAATAATATGTTCATGTCAATTTCAAGAGCTGAACATATCTTTTTTGCGGTAGCTGCCTGAACACTTCTGCCAAGCTTAGTGTTATTCAGAGTCCTGAGTTTAATGTCTGCTTTGGCTAAGATATCGTCAAAGGTAAAGCCTAGTACATTGACACGTTCCTTGAAATTATCCTTTGGAATGTAGGTTGCATCAAGTCTTATGCCTTTTTCTCTGAGGTTGTTATAAAATTCAGTCAAGTGGGTAGGCTGCAGCTTATTTAGTTTTATGTGTCCCATAGCTGGAATGATTCTGGAGTTAAGGAGTTCCTTGTATCTGAATAATGTTTTAGGTGCCAGGTTGGGTTCTGCATAGTCCTTCAGCCATTTTTCAATGAAGTCCTCAAAGGTGATCTTTCCGGAATCCAGGAAAGTGCCCTTTTCAACCTCTTCCTTAAACAGGATCCATTGCCTGTATGCTTCAGCTTCACGTTTATTTGGTTTAATGCCTGATAAGTCTATAGTTTTACGTTTAACTACCTTTTTATTATTCTTGTTATATCCGCAAGATACAGTAAGTCTATAAGAGTTTTCTCCCCGTTTTTCAATAGCTGCCATGAAATTTACCCCTTCCTGTAGTTGTTTACAATTTTTTTAACTTAAATAGTTCATACTCCAGTATTTTCAATAATTCGGTTATTAAGATATCAAGTTCATAATCAGCAAGTGAATTTACCCTTTTTTCTCTTTTTTCCTCATCAACTCCAGCAGCTTCCATTAAATAATTTATGCAATTAATGGCTCTTAACCTGCTTTCATCATCCGGATAGCTGAATAACTTTCCAGGGCCGGCAAATAAATCAAGCGGGTCAATTGTTTGTATGATGGTATCCTCCAAGAATTCGCTTACATTTACCTCAAGAGCTTTCGCAATTTCATCAAGAACTTCAACATCTATTTTCTTGTTACCGTTTTCTATTTTGCTGATAGCTGACTGGCTTATCTTAAAACCGTTTTTAGTAATAATTTCTGCTAATTTATAAGTAGATATACCTTTTTCTACTCTGGTTTGCTTAATCTTTTTCCTTGTATCCATAGTATTCACCTCTTTAGCTAGAATTATAATTCTAATACAGAATTATTTCAAGTAATTTTAAGAAAATGGAAGAAACAGGAAGTTAAGTTAATTAAATAAGTCTGCAATAGAATTGCACAACATGTGGCTTAAGTCTATAATGGTATCAAAGATGATGAAAGGAGTCTTAACTGGTGGGTAACAAGATAAAAGACATGAGAGAAAAAAAGCAGATGTCGCAATATAAACTGGCAGAACTGGCAGGGTTGTCACAATCCCAGATTTCCAAAATAGAGCAGAATAAAAGAAAATTA
>JBEHWK010000170.1:0-6573 GCA_040217795.1 Clostridiaceae bacterium | reverse complement strand
GTCAATTTTCAGTGTAAAAAGGGGGTCAATAGCAAGTGGGAGAATGAGTCTCCCACAAAGGTACCAGGTTCCGCTCGAAATATGTCAGACAAAAATCAAGGCCTGCAAATATGACAAGATTCGGGTGGTACCGCGAACCCTTGTTGTGGCATGCGAAGCTGCCACAACTTGCTTATAACAGAAAACAGAAAGACAAGACCAGACATAGTAGAAGATCTAAGTAAATTAATTGATTCATATTTCAGTGAAATTGTAAATTATAAAGATATGAAACAGATATATCAACTTATTACATATTTTTCTTGTTATCTGAATATACCTAAGGATCTGGAGGAGTTTGAGAACCTTGGAGAATATCATGATTTCTATAGAAATATAGATTTTGAAACGATAAAAGGAAAGTTTGGACGAAAAGAAAAAATGAAAAATGAATTTGTTGAATTAAGTGCTATTGACCCAAAAGAATTAGAAACAATAGATAATAAAAATAACGATAGTAATTCTAGAAGAAATATGGATTTTGAAATTAAAGAAATAATAAGTAATGAAGCAGATGGACTAAAAGCAGAAAAACAAACTCTACAAGGGGAGAGGGTAAAAAGTTTAGAAGAACTAATGATAGCAAACTTTTTATTTCTAAATGGAATAAACTATATTTATGAATTCGCATATCCACATGATACAGGTGATAAGTATAAGAAACACTATAGACCAGATTTTTATCTTCCTGATTACGATATTTATATTGAACATTTTGGAATAACTAAGGATTGTAAAGTTCCATGGTTAAGTAAAATAGAGGAGAAGAAATACCTGGAAGGAATTGGGTGGAAGAGATCGGTTCATAAAAGAAATTGTACAAGATTATTAGAAACTTATTCTTTTTATAATAAGGATGGTGAATTACTGGAAAAACTTGAAGAGAAATTAAAGAAAGCTGGGATCAAGTTTAGAAAAATTGACTACTTGGATATTTACAAAAAAGTTTTTTATAACAAAAATGATAATTATTTTGGTGAATTTAAAAAGCTCATAGCTTCCTTTATAGGTCTGTATAAGTCCAATGGATATGGTGAAGCGCATTTTACAAAGCTAAAGATGGATATAATGCAGATGAAAAATGTATTTTTAAAGCAAAGGAGTAACTTATTTATTGATATTGTTCGGCCAATATTCATAAAATATCAAGAATATTTAGAGAGTAACGGGTTCATTGATTTTAATGATATGATAAATATTGCAACTTCAATAGTTAAGCAGGGAGATGTTAAGTTTAAGTATAAATATATTATCATCGATGAATATCAAGATATATCTAAAGGCAGGTTCAATCTTATTAAAGAAATCAAAAACGAGACCAAAGCAAAGGTTATGTGTGTAGGAGATGACTGGCAATCAATTTATCGATTTGCAGGAAGTGATATAAGTTTATTCACTGATTTTAGGAAATACTTTGGATATTATGAACTCTTAAAAATTGAAAGCACATATAGAAATTCTCAAGAGTTAATAAATATTGCCGGCAGTTTTATCATGAAAAATCCTAAACAATTGAAAAAGAACCTTAAATCCGTTAAACGGAAAAGGGAACCAATAAGGATGGTAAGTTATGATACTGAGATCGCTAAAGCTTTAGAAAAGTCAATAGAGGAAATAGTTAGTGCTTTTGGAGATGATACGGAGATTACTATATTAGGAAGAAATAATTTTGATATAGAAATAATTGAGAAGGATAAAAGCACTTTAAATAAAAATTTTAAACTGATAAAACAGAATGGACAAGTTCTTGTGAAGTATCGAAAATATCCTGAATTAAAAATGACTTTCCTTACCGTACACCGATCAAAGGGCTTGGAAGCAGATAATGTAATAGTAATAAATCTAGAAAATAAAACTACAGGGTTTCCTAACAGAATAGCAGATGATCCGATTTTAAAATTAGTTTTAGCTGATAAGGAAGAATATGATTTTGCAGAGGAAAGAAGATTATTCTATGTTGCTTTAACAAGAACAAGGAATACCACATATTTATTAACACCAACTCAACGACAGTCTGCTTTTAGTGAAGAAATTAGTAGATACTTTCACATTGACCCAATGCCAGCTGAAAGAGTTTCAGCTCTGAATGAAAGTTTAAGTTGTCCAAGGTGTCAAAAAGGACATTTAGTAATAAGAAGCAGAAAATCAGATGATAAAAAATTCATAGGATGCAGCAATAATCCTTTTTGTGACATGACATTCAATAATGTGGAGATTATAAATGATGCAATTATATGCAGTTCTTGTGGCGGGTATATGGTTAAACGAACAGGAATGTATGGGGAATTCTATGGATGTACAAATTATCCAATTTGTAATAATACTCTTGGATTAGATAAGAAAAGTAAAAGAAAGTATGCTAATTCAAGATAATAGTAATGAGAATATTAATTCTATATTATGTAAGTATTGATTGTGTAAATTAGGAATATTGATTTATATGAAGACTGTTAAGGCAGTCTTTTTATATTTGCAAGAAGTATGTTTTTAGATGAAATGCTGAAGGATGATTTGGTGAACAGTTTTCAGAGACCTTTAAACATATTCTTGAAAAGAATATGGAGTTGGAACAACGGTGGGTTTGATATAAAATCAATTCTCTGGGAAATAAATCTACCCTATAGGACAGACAAATAAAAGTCTGACTATGGGGTGTTTTTTTGTTAATATAATGTTCAAATTCATGTCGAAATATATTGGATAAACTTTTATTAAAGTATAAAAACTGGTAAAATAGTGATGTGGATGTAAAACACAAATGTTAACTGTTAAAGATTTCTCCGTTTGTCATAAATCTGCTCTCATATGCTGTCAATGAATTGTTCATGAGTATGTCATTGATTTGTAGAAGCATGCAGGGTATAAACCCCGCATACTTAAAAATCTATTTCAAATATTGCTTTACAGCAGCAAGTGCCTGTGCAACTGATATTGCATCAACTTTCTTCAGCTGTTTTGAAAGGCACTCAGTATTCCAGAACGTATCGCTGTAGTCAACGAGTTCGCATCCGACATCCCAGTTGGGGATGCACAGGAAATTTCCATAGGCATGCCTTCCAAAAATAATATGGAAATAGCTGCCCCTTGCCGATACTTCCATCTCATAAGGATGGATGTTTCTTTTAAGCTTCAGTGAACCAGTCCAACGAGATGTTTTTCTGCCAGCGGTCTGTACGCATCCATATTCTATCATGCTCCACCGCCTCCTAACATCTCATGTTCAATGACATACCGTATGGCATGGTCATCAATCAGCTTTTTTCGCTGCTGGAAGGCATACATCAGACACTTTTCGCAGATGCGGTTTATGACCCGCATGGTGCCGGTTGAGGAACGATAGATTTCCTCCACAGCCTTGTCGGTAAAAAGTTCATGGTCACAACCGGCGTACTTCAGGTGAGATTTTATGTATTCGCTGGTCTGTGACAAATCAAGGTGCGGCAAGATGCAATTCATGTCAATACGCTGTCTTATGGCTGCATAGCGCTGAAGCTTAAGCTTATCCCATAGCTCCGACTGTCCTACCAGTATCAGAGACATGGGGCTCATTGAATCGAATTTAAAATTCAGCAGAAAACGGAATTCTTCCAGTGTTTCCTTTTCCAGAAGATGTGCCTCATCCAGCACACAGACAACCTTTTTCTTCTGGACTCCTCGGATAATCTCGATTTCCTTGTGAAGCTGCCTTTTTGCATCGCCCCTATAGAACTTGGATTCAATACCTAGCTGGTCTAGCAATCCTTTATAGAACCACCTTGGAGTGAGCTTTGAATCAGACAAATACAGCAGAATATAACTATCGCCGGAAAGTGACTCGGTGAATCTGCGGATGATAGTGGACTTTCCGCATCCGGCATCCGCCGTAAGTACGGTGAACAGCTGCCTGTCTGCTGCATAGGAGAGCCTGCCGAGGATTTCCTCTACATGGGACGATTCGTAGAGGTCATTGCATGGAATGTCTCTTACAAAAGGAGTGTGATGCATACCGAAGAATTCTTCATACATGGTCAACACCTCTCTTTGTTATAGGAACCGAATGAAATAGCATTGGCGGCCTGGACTTTTTTCTCATGATATTTCTTTTCAAGCCCATTCAGAAACCTTGAGGATTCAGGTTCAGTAGGGAGAAGGTGTTCCGGAACCTTCGGGCCTTTCTTGCAGAACTCTCCGATTTCAAGTGGTCTTGCTTCAAAGGGAGCCATGTCACGGTAAGTGACAGTTACAGACTCACAGTTCATCGGGTCGTAGGCTATCTCAACCACAGCACCGATTAGACTCAGGCCTACTTCATATTTGCGGCCCTTGAAACTGATACAGCCACTTTTGTCAACACTGCGCTGTTCATGGTGCAGAAATGCTTCAGCAACCACATTGACATCCAGAAAGGTGAGAGTCCGGCTGTCGCGGTTCCATGCCATCCTTGGTGTCACGTCATCACCAAGGGAATCATGAGGTTTATCATGATAGTAAGCCTCAAGCCAAACATTCCAGAGATAGTTCAGCTCATCCATGGATTTTATTTTGGCAGCTTTGATTTCAGCGTTGAATGAATCTACCAATTTATTGAAAATTTCAATTTTGCCTTTACTTTTTGCAACATATGGTTTGCAGCGTAGATGCCTTATTCCCAGTTTTGCGAATGTCTTTACCAGTTGTTTTGAGACATACTGTTTGCCATTATCCACATAAGCCCCGTCAAATTTCCCAAATTTTAGGATCGCTTTATGAAAGGTGTCTTCCACGATGGCAGCCTCCTGGTTATCATAAAAACCTGAGGATACAACAAACCGGCTGTGGTCATCTATTGCCGAGGAAAGATACGTCTGAACCTTTGCACCGTTCTTGCCAATGGGAAGTTTGGGGCCATACTTGATGTCGGCCTGGATGAGCATCATCCTGTGAGGCTTTACGAAGCGCCCGGATGAAGTGGATTTTGCCTCCACATATTTCTTCATCTGCTTCTTGCCAAAACCTGCATTGTAGAGATGGCGCTGCAGTGTTGGTCTCGCAAGGACACCGGGTGTCACACGTCCTTCCATCTCCAAAATCAGTATGATCTGGTTTATGCTCCTGGACGGAACTTCTCTTTTGAGAAGGATGGCCTCCTGTACCAGTTCCCTGAAGTTGCCAGGGAGCTTAGGAGACGGTCGTTTATCCCGTTCCCTGGGCTTAAGGCCGGCAAAGCCGTCCCTTAGGTATGCATCCTCATAACGGTAAATGCTCCTGACGGAGATTCCGTATTTTTCAGCCTGCATGACCCTCAGTTGCTGTTTTTTATGAGTGTCAAGGGATTGATCCAGCAGTGGCGCGATGATTTCATGCCTTAGCAAAGCAGTTTCTTCTTTCCAGTTATCTATTGTGTTGTTCATGTTGATAAACACCTCCTTATTTATGGAGGTATCGTATCATTTTCTCAACGATGCCATCAAAACAAATCAGGTGCATAAACAATAGTCCCACTAAGGACTCAGACGAAAACTGGAATTACAGATAAGACGCAGGATGGCAGAAAGCCACCCGCTGCCGTTATTGCGTAAAATATCGAGCAATGAACACCTGAATTTCAGAAGCTTTTCAGAAAATCCAAGCATGGTGTAACTTACAGAACGGAGTGTGCCGTCTATCTGCTGCAGGTTCTTCATGAGCCACTGCTTCCATCGATTCATGGTTGCCTCGCAGGGATAATCCTCTGTTGACTCATCGAAGGGGGTGGACACCTCATCCAGGACATTTTCGATGACCTCATTTGCGTAGTGCTTGTGAGGGACAAGGATGTCCGGCATCTCGTTATGCATCTTTCCGCAACTGCATTTAAGACGGCGGATCAGGATGTGGGTTGAATCGCCGCCATAGCGCTTGCATATGCGAAGCCGGCTGTCTCGGTACTGGAGATGACCTCCACATTCAGGGCATACAATATCCGGTTCATTGCTCATAGTATAAAAAAATCGTGTTCATTGTTGAAAATCAACTCATAGTTTGATATAATAATCATCGTGATTGGCCCCTTGGAACGCTTTTCCTGCAAAGATGGAGTTCCTTGGGGTCTTTCCTTTCTATATAATAATGACATTATACAGAACTATCCAGTGACAATCAATCAGAGCAGTTTTTAGTCATTTCAACAGGTCAAAAACAGTTAACAAACTGATAACAACAGAAGTGTCTTTATAATGGGAACAAATTTTGAAGGGGGCATTAAAATGAGTGAAGCTTGCTGCAAGCTGCATAAGCTGCTCAGAAATCTGGAAAGGTTCAGATTCCCTTTTGATAAGAAAAGCATACCTAAGAATGGGATATATATTTTATTTGAAAAGAACGAATATGGACATGATGGAGACAGGATAGTGAGAATCGGCACCCATACAGGAGAAAATCAGCTTCCTTCACGTCTGGAACAGCATTTTGTCAAAGAGAATAAAGACAGAAGCATATTCAGGAAAAATATCGGCAGATGCATTTTAAGAAAAAGGAATGATGAATATATAAAGATTTGGGAGCTGAAAGCCACCTCAAGAGAAGATAAGGCCAAAT
>JBEHWK010000169.1:0-6596 GCA_040217795.1 Clostridiaceae bacterium | reverse complement strand
GGTTCAAAAGTATAAAATCCAAGAAAGAATTTTTTGAATGCCCATCCGCTCAGGGACATTTTCTTTAGCCACTCTTCTTCTGCATCCTTGTCATAATATAGTCTGAATTTCAACATATTCTCATACCCCCTGATCATCCATCTTTTTTGCATTTTCTAAAAGTTCATTCATTCTTTTTACTTCATTTTGAAAAACTTTCTTCCCCTCAATTGTAATGAGATATTCTTTTTTCTTTCTGGATTCCTTGTCCTCACTGTATAAGCTGATCCATCCTTTTTTCAGCATCGAATTGATAGCTCCATACAAAGTTCCCGGGCCTAACGTGACCCTACCTTCCGTCATCTCACTTACATCCTGAATAATTCCGTATCCGTGGTTTGGCTTTCGCACTGCCAGTAAAATATAAAATAATGCCTCTGTCAAAGGTGTACTATTATCCAAATCCATCAACCTCCAATCTATCGTCTATCGATATATTTAATATATCACCTTGCGATGTATCTGTCAACGACGTATAAAAAACAGCAGACGTATTATTTACATCTGCTGTTTCATTTTGCTGTTTTCCGGAACCCTGTTTATACAAGAACAAGCACCTGATATCCCTGCAATGCTACTTTATTCCCATCACACTGCATTTCATCATAATTGTTAATCAGCACTTTGGTGAATGCTTCCGGCAATTCAACTGTCTGAGCCTCACTCTGATAATTTGCCAGCACCATTAGATTTTCAGATTCTCCTTTTCTATAAAAAGCAACTATATTATCATAGTTTTCCAGTGCAGGTTCAAATAAACCATACACAACGGAATCTTTAAATTCTTCGGATTTTCTTAAATTTATAAGTTTTTTATAGAAGCTGAATACAGAATCTGCATTTCCAACCTGTGACTCTGCGTTGATTTCTTTATAGTTTTCATTAACCTGGAGCCATGGCTCTCCTGTTGTAAAGCCTGCATTTTTTTCGGTGTTCCAATGGAATGGAGTTCTTGCATTGTCCCTGCTGAATATATTTACGGCTTTTAATGCCTCTTCCTGGCTTAACCCTTCCTTAACAGCCACATTATACTGGTCAATAGTTGCAATATCATCAAATTCATCAATGGATTTGAATTCACTATTTGTCATTCCAAGCTCCTGGCCCTGATAAATGAAGGGTATTCCCCTCAGCATAAGCGATATGGCTGCAAGCATCTTTTTGCTTGTATCATTCATGTCTTCCTTTGGAATGTAGCGGCTTACCCCTCTTGGCTCATCATGATTCTCGATAATATTGGCCTTGAATCCTATATCCATTGTTTCTAGCTGACTGTCAAAAATAACTTCCCTCAATTCATTTGGTGTGAAAGGCTCACAATCATACCATCCATTTGGGGATTTTCCCAGACACTCCATTTCAAAATCAAACATAGTGGAAAAGTAGCCATTCTTACCTATGAATTTATGAAGTTCTCCCTCTTTCAGGTTAAACACTTCACCTACAGTGAAAGCGTCATGCTTATCAAAGGTCTCCTCTTTCAGTTCCTGAAGCATATCTCCCACGCCCACAGCCGCATCCAGCATTTTGTCTATGGAACTGAGGCCATCTTCCTTATCGGCAGGAAAATCTTCAAATCTTAAATCCTTCTTTATGTTGATGATTGCATCTATCCTGAACCCTGCCAGTCCTTTTTCAAGCCACCAGTTGATCATATCATATATTTCTTTTTTAACCTTCGGATTTTCCCAGTTCAGGTCCGGCTGCTCTTTTGCAAATAAGTGAAGATAATATTTATTTGTGCCAGGAATCCTTTCCCACACACTTCCTCCGAAGTAAGAACGCCAGTTGCAGGGCGGTTGATCTCCCTTTCCTTCACGGATATAGAAATAATCAGCATATTCCCCTTCCAGATCTTCCATTGCCTTTCTGAACCATTCATGTTTATCTGAACAGTGGTTCACAACCAAATCCATCAATATGTACATATCCCTGGCTTTAGCTTCCCTCAATAACTCCTCCATATCCTCCATGGTTCCGAATCTAGGATCTATATCGTAATAGTCAGAAATATCATAACCCTGGTCCACCATTGGGGAACGATAAATTGGGGAAAGCCAGATGATATCCACTCCTAACTCCTTAAGATAGTCAAGCTTTCCTATAATTCCTCTTAAATCACCAATTCCATCTCCGTCAGTATCGCAGAAACTTTTAGGATATATCTGATATGCCACCTTATCGTGCCACCATTTTTTCATAATATAAAACCTCCTGATAAAACTATGTTGTTAAGTATAGGGAACCTTTACTTAAACTTAACTTATGTATTTTGATTTCTTTAGAAATCAATAGAAGAAGAGGTACGTAAATATAATTCGTAAAATTCTTATATTTTGAATTATACGCATAAGTTTATAGTTGATATTGGCTCCCTATACACTTATATAATATAGTCTTTCAGATAAATTTTCTTCCGCATTACTGATAGAAAATTACGTTTTTATGACTTTTTGCTGACAAGTTCCTGTCTGTACTTTTTGGGGCTCATTCCTGTGTGTTTCTTAAAGACCTTAATAAAGTTCCCCATATTGTTAAATCCACACTCCAGGGAGATGTCCATCACCGTCCTGTCTGTATCCTTAAGAAGTTCCCTGGTTTTCTTTATTCTGTATTCATTAACATATTCAATAGGAGATTTTCCTATCATGATTTTGAAAAAACGGCAAAAATACTGCTCATTCATATTAATCTGATTTGCCAGATCTTTTATATAAATTTTTTCCCTATAATTGTCCTGGATATATGAAATAGTTCTCTTGATCCAGTCTATCCTGTAGTCTTTCCTGCTGCCTGATTCCCTTGTCAGCAGATTATTTTCATATAAAATTGCCAGAATATTTAGTATTGAAGCCTTTATTTTAACCTGGGAAGCCAGCTTTTTTGCAATAATTCCTTCCTGTCTTTCACTGAGCTCTCCCTCACTTTTATGTATTTCCAATATTTTTTCATACTCCTGAATAATCTCCCTGCCATACTCTTCTTTCTTAAAGACAAACCTTGGCAATTTCAGCTGCCCTGTCATCAATGGATTTATTAACTTTCCCTGAACTGAATCGAACATATCAAAGCTGAGCATTCCGGAATCAAATACAACTGCACTCTCTTTACATGGATTCGCTGATTTGATATAGTGCAGCTCCCCGCTGTTGATAAGACACAGACACTCTTCTTCTATTATGTACTTGTCAAGATTTACTTCCACATTGAACCGTCCTTCTTTAAAATGAATCAATTCAAACTGGTCATGCCAGTGATGTTTTACCGTCATCCCTTTCTTATCACTTTCAAATATGTAAAATGCGCATGGGAAATATTCCGTACCATGCTGCTTGATTTCTTTTAGATTATTTTTTTTCATAATAACTTAGCTCCATTCCGTTATAAAAGTATTAAAGGCATATTCCTGAAATTTTTATGAAAATTATAGCACCTTGGGTATAGTAATGTAAAATGATAAGCATTTAGAATATTACATAATAGAATCAACCTCCGGGCTACCAAGAAAATACTATAAAATCACTTCAACAGGTATACATTATTTTAAGGATCAAAGGCAAGAATGGCTTGAGATATCTGATTCACTAACAAAATTTTTAAAAGGAGTTGAGGATAATGGACATGAATAATTACCTAAAATCACTAAATGATAAAATTAGATCTTTACCTGATGGTTACAGAAAAGAAATTTTAAAAGATTATAAAAATCATTTTGAAGAAGGTCTATTAACAGGAAAGACAGAAAATGATATCGCATTTGACCTTGGAGATGTTGATACTATTGCAAAAAACATTATAGAAGAATACTCTATTAAAAATTATAAGGAGACAGCCAGTTCAAACAATATTTCAAAAGCATTATCTGCAGTTGCTAGCGTTGGAATTGGGGCATTAAATTTTTTGGTGGTTTGGCCATTTATCCTGTCTGCTGCAATTTTTGTTATTTCTCTCTATATCCTTGATTTTTGTCTGCTTGCAACACCCGTTTTTTTAATAGCCAATTTAATTTCACCTGCGCTTCCTATAAGTTTTGGAACGGAAATATTATGGTTAAAGTTATTATATGTTTTAACATCCGCAATTTTGGGTTATTTTCTTTATAAAGGCTTAATAAAAATCAGCAGAAAGTTTTTCCCCTGGCTTTTAGCATATTTTATTAATAGTATTAAGTTCCAGGTATTTAGATATAAATAGGAACCTTCAATTTATATTTAGTCCAAGCTGTTGATTGACTGATGCAGATTTTGATAAGTATAAGTTTTTTTGCTGATTTATCCATATTCATCTGTTTTAACAAAGTGTTGATAGGATATTCTCATTCACAATAAAGATACTTTGAAAACTTTTTTGAAATTGGTTAAAACTATCAATCTATTTCAAGAAATTCAAAGGAATATTAAGCAGGTAATTTATCAGAACTTGCTTATTTACAACACATAAAGAGAGTTTCAAAACACAAATACACAAGTGCTTATATTATCAACATTTAATTAAAACACATCAATATAGATCCAAACCCCGAAAAAACAAGAAGCAACTCCAATATAATCAAGACAAAAATCCAGGGCGGTTGTCTCAAAAAGTATACTTAAAATTCCATGAATATAAGCCATGCAAATGCATGGCTTTTGATTTTATACAGGACTTCTTTTCATTGTACAACAGCTACTTTTATGATTAATGTTTCCTGGAAGACTTATTATGAGAATTAAACAATTTATCATCCATCTTTTTAAACCATGAATTACCTCTGTAATTGTAATTATCAGGATCTTTCATCAATTCATCCGCATCTTTAATTGAGTATCCGCCTATGAATGGAACATATTTATAAACATATTTAACGAAATTTTTAAAGCTTGAGGATACTTTTTTCATAGATATTCCCCCCTTTACATAATTGCTTGAGTTTCTATTTTACTGTACCAGCACTTATTCCCTGTTACTATACTTTGATGGTACCACTATTTTCCTCAAGGGTAAAACTTCAAATTGGGGCATATTAATCTTTCTATCCTTGTATTGAGTAATCAGGTTAATTTAAAAATATCGAATCTTCCCATTCCTTTAGTTATATCCACCTGACTCTGCCTGATTTTCAATAAAATCAAGCAATATTGGATTCAAGCGGTATGCCTGTCTCAATGGAAAATCATGATTTGCTTTTTCCAGAAAAATTGTTTTACAGTTTGGATTTCTCCTGCCAAGTTCAGATATTGAATTTCTCATCTCTTTCGTTTCCTTTTTGCCGCAGATTGCAAGCATTGGAATTTTGACCTTTGAATAGTCTATCAGCTCGTCCAGAAAAATCCTGTACCTAAACCAGGCGGCATATTGTTCCGGGGCTATTTTATTTGCATATTCAGCCATAAAATCTGCCTGCTCTTTTGTATAATGCCAATACTTTGCCTGCAGCCTGATGAGCCATCTGAATTTCAGCATATGGCATGAGTACTTTGCCATTTTTTTGTAAAATTTAATGGATTTTTCAGTTGCACATACCCAGGCACTCAAAAATACAGCTTTATCAAACAGGCACTCATACTGGGTTACCAGGGCCACAGCTAATTCCCCTCCCAGTGAATGCCCGATAAGTGTTACCTTGTCTTTTCCCAAGCTCTGAATAATTTCAGCTATAGCCCGGATTGTTTTTTGAGGCTCATAAGTTTCATTCACTTCTTCACCAGAGCCATAAAGGTGCGGCACAACCAGATGATATTTGTTTTGAAAACAATATTGATTGCAAAAGGTATCTGTTGCAGCTGCACCATGCAAAAACACTATGGTATGATTTTCTCTGTTTCCGTATTCACTGTAGTACATTTTATGTCCTCCTTGTAAAAATTCTTCTTGTACAGCTCTAATATTTTTCTAAACTCTTTATCTATTTCATCTATACTTTTATTACTATTCAGGGCACTTCTCGTAAATCCATCGGCACACCAGTTCAAAGACTGCAAAAGAAGTGCCACATCCACACCTTCTCTAAATTTGCTCTTGTCCACTCTTTCAAGGAAATATTTAAAATTATCCTCAATCTTGTTTTTAAAGTAATAAAATAAACGCCCTTTGGATATACCTGCTTCCCTGGCAATATCAATAGTCGATGCCTGACGGTAGCTGGAATCAGAGAAAACTTTCAATGCACCGTTAATTATTTGTTTTTGCCTGTCCAATGGTAAGTTATAAAATTTGCTATTCAAATTAATCCCTCCAGCCTTATTAACCAAAATGGTCAACAGTTGTTGTAATCAGAATACATCCATTGACCATTTTAAACAAGGTGGTTCATATGATTTATTTTTATATTCAAAAGTGACTCTGCGTTGATTTCTTTATAATTTTCATTAATCTGATAACATCTAAAAAAGCAATAAACTCTTACCTCATTATTAAGGCAAGAGTTTACAGTATACTTTACAACATCTTTATTTCATTAATTACCAGGCTGAATTTAGAATCCAGAAAATCTGCCGCTTTTCTGCAAAGTAACATACGGGTAAGAAATATTTCAAAATAATCCATTAAAGAACATATGGAAGTGTCTATTTTCAGTG
>JBEHWK010000168.1:0-6632 GCA_040217795.1 Clostridiaceae bacterium | reverse complement strand
AATTATTACAATTCTGAATATAATAAGTGTATCAATGAAGGATTTATAAATACTTTTTTTTATTGTTGCATAATACCCTTCATCATGATACAATGAAATAACGAAGGCGAATTAGAGATTTTAATACTGTGTCCATCATTTCTTCTTTTAAAGAACAAGATGTGAATGTGTTTTAAGATCTTGATGTTAAGAGGAGGAATTTAATGATGGCTGACAAGACTATAGTTTGTAAAGATTGTGGAAAAGAATTCATATTCACTGAAGGTGAGCAAGAATTCTACAAGGAAAAAGGATTTGAAAATGATCCAGTAAGATGTCCAGAGTGCAGAAAAGCTAGAAAAGCTCAAAGCAACAACGGAAGCTTCAGAAGATAGTAATTTTTAGCCCTATAAGAAGTACTCTTATAGGGTTTTTTATTGGCTGTAAACAATATATTAATAGAATAAATAAAAGTATCACGAATACTATACAATGATTGGTGGTACAATAAACAAAAAAGGATGGAAATTGAATGAGTGAAATTAACTTTAAAGAATTAGGATTAAACGAGAATGTTTTAAAAGCGATAGACGATATGGGGTTTGAAGAACCTTCAAAAATACAAGCGGCAGTAATACCCGTTTTATTGGAAGGTCATGATGTAATCGGCCAGGCACAGACAGGAACAGGAAAAACTTTGGCATTCGGAGCTCCAGTATTAAACAA
Source organism: Clostridiaceae bacterium (assembly GCA_040217795.1). GTDB lineage: Bacteria > Bacillota > Clostridia > Clostridiales > Clostridiaceae > Clostridium_T. The sequence goes on along the minus strand of JBEHWK010000168.1, from coordinate 5,927 downwards.
TATTTCTCTTGGAAGCAAAAATACTAAATGTTTGGTATTAGCACCTACGAGAGAATTGGCAATCCAAGTAAATGAGGAATTAGTGAGAATAGCTAAACATACAAGAGCAAGAATACTTCCTGTTTATGGAGGTTCATCAATTGACAGACAGGTAAAGGCAATTAGCAGAGGAATTGACATAATAGTAGGTACACCAGGAAGAGTTTTGGACTTAATGAGAAGAAATATACTTAATCTTAAAAATATTGAGTTTTTAGTAATGGATGAAGCTGATGAAATGCTTAATATGGGATTTATAGATGACATTGAGGAAATACTTAAAGGAACAAATTCTGAAAGACAAACTTTACTATTCTCAGCTACTATGCCGCCAGAAATTAAAAAGTTAGCTAAGAACTACATGAAGGATGACGCTCAGCATATATCTATAATAAAGAATGAGATGACGGTATCAACTGTAAGTCAATATTATTATGAAGTAAAACATTCTGACAGAGTGGAATCTTTATGCAGAATTCTTGATGTGGATTCTCCTAATGCAGCAATTATATTCTGTAAAACAAAGAAAGGCGTTGATGAGCTTGTGGCATCAATGCAAGCAAGAGGATACAGTGTTGAAGGAATGCATGGAGACTTGACACAAAATCACAGAATGAACACTTTAAGAAAGTTTAAAGAAGGAAACTTAGAGTTCCTGGTAGCTACAGACGTTGCGGCAAGAGGAATTGATGTTGAGAATGTAACTCATGTTATAAATTATGATCTTCCTCAGGATACAGAGTCATATGTTCACAGAATAGGAAGAACCGGAAGAGCTAACAGAGAAGGGGTTGCATACACGTTAGTTACGCCTAGAGAATACAGGGCATTAAAACAAATCGAAAGAGCTACAAAGGGCAAGATAAAAAGAAAAGAAATCCCTACAATTGATGATATATTTGAAGCAAAATATAATACAATCTACACAAAGGTAAAAGAAACTATAGAGAAAGAAGACTACAGCAAATTTGTTCCGTTAGCAGAACAAATTGATGCAGAATTTGATTTGGTTGATGTAGCAGCTGCATTAATGAACATGATCTATAATAAAGAAGTATCCTATGACTATTCAGAAAATTCTATTTCAGTAAAGTCATCAGGCGGATATGAAAGATTGTTTGTAAACTTAGGAAGAAAAGATGGAATGAATCCTAAGAGATTATTGGAAGTATTGAGTGAAGGTTCTAAGTTCAGAAAAGAGGATATAGGAGATATTGATATTTTTGATAAATATACTTTTATAGATGCTTCTGAAGATGCTGCAAGACATATTTTGAGAAATGTAGCTGGCAGAAAATTAAGAGGAAGAAAAATAAATATAGAAGTTGCTAATTCAAAGAAATAGCATACATATTAATTATTACAATGAGAACAGAGGGAAACCTCTGTTCTTTTTAGATAGAAGTTTAATAAATTACTAGACTTTGTAATAAAGTAATTTTAAAATGTAATTTAATACATATAATATAAATCATAAGATTAATAGAGAGGGTGGAATATATGGACTATAAAGAAGGAATATCATTAAGTGGTTTTAAACTTGATAAAGTTAAATATTTAAAAGAAATTAATTCTACTGGATTGATTTTTACCCACGAAAAAACCAAAGCGCAATTGATTAAGCTTTCTAATGAAGATGATAATAAAGTATTTTCAATTTCATTCAAGACGCCTCCTGAAAACAGCACAGGGGTTCCACATATTTTAGAGCATTCCGTTTTATGCGGTTCAGAAAAATTTACAAGCAAGGAACCCTTTGTTGAATTGTTAAAGGGAAGCCTTAACACATTTTTAAATGCAATGACTTTTCCTGATAAAACTATGTATCCTGTAGCCAGCAAAAACAAAAAAGACTTTTTTAATTTAATGGATGTGTATCTGGATGCAGTGCTGCACCCTAATCTATATAAGGAAAAGGAAATCTTCATGCAGGAAGGATGGCATTACGAGATTGATGAAGCATCCCAGGAACTTAAGATAAACGGGGTTGTATATAATGAAATGAAGGGGGTATATTCATCACCGGAGTCCATTATAGGAAGAGAAGCAACAACCTCTTTATATCCGGACACAACCTATGGAGTGGATTCAGGAGGGGATCCTGAAGTTATTCCAAGCTTAACCTATGAGGGTTTTGTTGATTTTCATAAAAAGTTCTACCATCCATCCAACAGTATAGTATTTCTGTATGGAGATGGGGACACAGAGGAAGAATTAGCTTTTATAAATGAAAAATACCTTAAGGATTATTCTTTCCAGCAGGTATCAAGTGAAATATCTACTCAGGAACCTTTTGAGAAAGAAAGAAGAACTAAGCTTTCCTATGGGGTAGGGGATCAGGAGGATACTGATAAAAAAAGTTATATTTCATTTAATTATTCTATCGGGCATACTTTAGATAAAGAATTAGGTCTGGCATTTGAAATTTTGGAGTATATTCTTTTAACTTCCAATAACGCAATATTAAAGAACAGACTGATAGAAAGCGGTGTGGCGGCGGTGGTTTCAGGAAGATTTGAAAGAGGAATAAACCAGCCGTTCCTGAACATAACTATTAAGAATACAAATGAAGAAAATCAGCAACAGATAGCTTCAAAAATTGAAGAAATATTAAGAGATTTATGTAAAACCAAGATAGATGATAATTTTATCACTGGAGCTATAAACAGGAGAGAATTTGAAATCAGAGAAGCAAATTTTGGAGGATATCCTAAAGGTTTAATATATGCCATAAAAGTTTTAGAGAGCATGTTGTACGGAGGGGAGGCTTTCTTAAACATGGAAAATACAGAGAGCCTGGATATTATAAGAAAGAAGGCTTCACAGGGATATTTTGAGGAACTTATTGAAAAATATATATTATCTAATCCGCATAAATCAGTTATAGTAATGACCCCGGAAAAAGGATTAACATATAGGAAGGATAACATTTTAAGAGAAAAACTGAAGGAAATAAAAGAAGGATTGAGTTCTAAGGAGTTAGAAGATATCAGGAAGGAAACTGAAAAATTAAGAAAAAGACAGTTGACTCCGGATACAAAGGAACAGCAGGATACAATTCCTAAGTTAAAGCTGGAAGATATCCCAAAAGAAATGGAGAAAATAGAGCTGGAGGAATTAGAGGTAAAGGGAATTAAGACATTGTACACTCCTATGTCTACCAATGAAATTACCTATATAAAGCTGATATTTGACGGAAGAGTGTTAGATCAGGAAGATGCACAATATATGGCTCTTTTATCCTTTCTTTTAGGTAAATTAGGTACTGTCAGAAAGAGTTATGAACAACTGACTAATGATATAAACATGAGTACTGGAGGACTAAGTTACTCAGTAAGGAGTTTCTATAAAAAGGGAACCCTTGAAAAATTCATTCCAGCATTTACAGTTGCAGGAAAGGCATTAAGTTCAAAGGTGGATAAACTATTTGAGTTAATAAAAGAAGTTATTACGGAAACTTCCTTCGATGATACTGAAAGAATTCTTCAAATTGTAAGGGACTTCAGAGTAAGGTATAAAACCGCAGTGGTTTCTTCCGGAAATGTTATTGGTGCATTGAGAGCTATGGGATATATTTCTCAAAGAGGATATTTTGAAGATATGACAGGTGGCCTTGGTCTTTACAATTTCTTGTGCAATACAGAAAAGGAATTGGAAGAATCCCCTGAAAAGGTAAAGGTGAAGTTGAAAAAGATATCTGAGAAGTTATTCAATATCAATAATTTAACTGTATCTTTTACTGAAGAGAAAGGCAAATTAGATCTATTGAAAAACAATATTGATATAATTACAGAGGGATTAAGTAAAGAGAGTTCAGATTTAAAAGATTATAGATATCCTCTGAAAAAGCTGAATGAAGGTCTGCTGACCCAAAGTAACGTAAACTATGTAGTATTAGGGGGAGTTTATTCAGATAAGGGATTTGAGTATTCAGGAGCAATGAGAGTTCTGAATACTATATTAAATTTCGATTACCTGTGGAATAAGGTAAGGGTAGAAGGCGGAGCATATGGAGTAAGAGCAAGCTTAACAAGAGAAGGCTTCGTATATTTCAGTTCCTACAGGGATCCAAATATTGAAAAAACCTTTGATGCCTACAGGAACGCTGTTGAATATTTAAAGAACTTGGATGTCCCAAAAGAAGATATGGTTAAATATATTATTGGAACCATAAGCAAATTGGATATACCATCTAATCCGGATTCAAAAGCAGATAAGGCAGTTTCAGATTACTTTTCAGGAATAACTTACGAGGAGTTGAACAAGGAGAGGGAAACAATATTAAATACCAGTGAAGAAACAATAAAAAGCTACCATCTGCTTATAGATGAAGCTTTGAAGGATAATGCAATAGCCGTGGTAGGAAATGAAAGCCAAATTGAAACTTCAAAGGAAATTTTTGGGACACTTACACCTGTTGTGTAAGAAAAAGCATATAAATATAAAATCCAGTCTCATGACTGGATTTTATAAGCTTTAAATAAATAAAAAAGAATCCTGAAATTCAGGATTCCTTTTTTATGGTTGCGGGGGCAGGACTTGAACCTACGACCTTCGGGTTATGAGCCCGACGAGCTGCCAACTGCTCCACCCCGCGATGTTAATCACTTAAGCTCTGTACCTAAGCTACTTTGTAAGTATAGACCAAATAAATATATAAGTCAAGTGTTATTTAGTGATATAATAAATTAAAATATGGTAATAGGTTATAAATGTGGAAGAGAGGGGATTAATTATGGGTGATAATAAAAAAAGGAATTATGTTGAAAGTTTGTTAAGCACTGTTGAAAAATATATTTCTAAAGGAAAGGAAGAGGAATTGAGAGAGAAAATTTCTAAATCCATACGAAAAAAGGTATTTTCTAAAGAAATTGAGGAAATTATTAATTCAAGAGATTTTTCAGATGTAATTGAATCTGAAAGCAATACTGAGGATATAGCTTTTTTATTTTCAAATATTTTCCCTGTTTATATTGAAGAGAATGGTATTTCTTTCAGGTTGTTCAAGCATAAAATTGAAATTGCACTTTCAGATAAAATGAAGGATAGGTTCATATATATTTTCTCGGAAGGACGATTAACATCAGGGGAATTTAAATGCTACAGGTTATACGATGATGAATATGTATATATAGTAAAGAAAATAATTCAAAATATAGATAAATTAAAGGCGGCATTGAAAGAGGAAATAGAGGAGTTTGATATGGGGGTCAATGAAGCTTCACAAAGTATAGAAAATTCAAAGATTCAGCTTGATAAAGCAAATGAAAATTCAAAACTTTTATTGGAACTCTTAGATAAAATAGATTGATAATATAGGGAACCATTACGGAAACTTAACTTATGCATGTTGATTTCTTCGAGGGTTGAAAGAAGAAGCGGCATGCATAAGTTAATAGTTGAATTTGGTTCCATATAATGGGGCTGTTGCAAAATAGCTCCTTAGAAAAAATGGACTATAGTGAATCGATTTCATTCACTATAGTCCATTTTTGTTTGTAAAAACAATTAGAACTGACTCGCAGAGCCAGTTCAGGTGAGTTATAATTAATTTGCAATGAATAACTTAACTCATATATATTTTAATCAAAATGTCCGCTCAATGCAACTACGAATGAACTTTGATGTGGATACATATATTACTGAGGATAACAAGGTTAGGCTGGCGTGTAATATTGTTGAGGAGATGAAATTAGATTCTATTTTAGGCACCTACTCAATCTTGGGTAGAAAACCAGTTGTTGACCCGGTTACCATGTTGAAAATCCTGTTGTTTTGTTACAGCGAAGGGATTTTTTCTTGTCGAAAGATCGAAGATTTCTGCACTTATGACATCCGAGCACATTTCTTGCTCAAAGGTCAAAAAGCACCTGATCACACCACAATTA
>JBEHWK010000167.1:0-6697 GCA_040217795.1 Clostridiaceae bacterium | reverse complement strand
AAAACTATTGCGTCCATACATGATGCGTTTTATTACCTTGATCTTATTAACGCTACCTTCTGCTAAACCATTATTATACTGATATGTTATACCATTTTTTATAGCTTCCATGTCTTTATAAAGCCCTTCAATGAAGGAATGTAATTCTGAAATATCCAGTTTTTTTGCTTCACATATCCATGTTTCAAGTTCTTCTGGTTTCTTGGAGAAAATAATTCTGTGAAAGTCTTTTATCATTGTGTAAAGAGTTAATAGTATTGGATATTCCTTTATTACTGTTTCATATTTTTCATCCGATAAATTCTTGACCTTTTCCAGATTTTTATATATGAGTTGGCATAGATTCTTGCGTTGAACATAATCTTTCTGCTTACATATATTCTCGCATTGACATTTGGCATGTGCACGCTCCTTTTGCATGAACATGCGTAACGATGATACACTTCCGTCATATCCAGCGTTGCTTATGATATCGTGGATTCTTTGGTATGTATAACCCTGACTTCTTAATTCTAATACTTGATTTTCATATGGCGCAAGTTTACCAGGAATTCGATTATCATAGCACACGCTGACAACTGAATAAACTGGATCCAAATATTTCTTTACCGTATTAGATATATGGTGCATAATCCTTCCGATTTCTGTAACAGTATATCCCTGTTTGTAAAGCTCTCTTGTCTCGTCCACTTCTTTTTGCTTTTGTTCAATCGCCAGTTGATGCTGGCGTTCACGGGATGGTTTCTTGTCTTCTGGAATTTCAGTTTCTGGTATTGAAAGATATTTATTTATTGTTTTTGTTCCTGAATGCAGCAATAATGCGATTTCACTTATTGTGAGACCTTCTTTTCGTTTCTGTTGAGCATACTTTATCCTCTGTGATCTGTTAGAAGTATCGTATAGTGCCTGCATTTCGGGTGTTAGCACTGTGACTGATGATATTTCTACCCTAGACGGAAATTTCCTGACAATATACTTAGTAATAGCCTCGGTCAGCCCCTTTATTATGTGGAATCTGTCACTGATTTGTATTGCATGAGGATGAGAGCTTGCTATGGCTGCTGCATATGTTGAAGACCCGTCCCTTGATACTACTTTTAAATTGGGATACGTATCAAGCCATTTTTTTACTTCAGAACTATCTCTTGACGGAATAATGTCAATAATCCTATGTGTTTCCAGATTAACCATAACTGTTCCGTAGGAGAATCTTTTTCTAATTGCGAAATCATCCACACATATTTTTTCAATCTTGGATTTATTTACAATGGACGGCATTTTTTTTAAGTAGTGTGCAAATACTACTTTTACAAATTTTAATAGATTCTGTACTTAAAAGTTTAGAAGCACTAATAGAACTAAGCTGCAGAGAGGTCGCCAATATATTTGCTACTAATCGCTCTGTTTTCTTTCCGCTTTTTGCAACAAATGGATGACGTTCGGCAAATGTTGTAACTTGGCAGTCTGGATTGTCACAGAACATTTTTCTGGTATTTACTAGCAAGATTGTTTGCTTATTATGAATCGGTAAATCTTGTATATCCCTTTGATAGGTAGAGTGTACTCTAGATGAAACCATACCACAGTATGGACAAGTGCAATTTCTTTTATTTGAAGCAATTTCAAAAACAATTATTTTTTCTTTAATTCTATAATTCATTAGTTCATAGTCTTCATTTAACATTTTGATAAATTCATCCATGAATAAGCACATCCTTAATCATAAGAGTTTATTATCATTCTTAATTTTATAATAAGACTTCTTTACTATAAATTCAATTAACTTTGGAAAGAACCCCTATTCTGGATACGAAAAAGTTGAAGGTATTACCAGATGCTTATGCTTTAGTCATTTAAGAAGATATTATCTGGATGCTATTCCACTAGATTCAAATAAAGAAGAGATTATCGGATCTGGCGGAGCCATTGGACGTGCATATTGTGATAAACTCTTTAAATTAGAAAGAAAATGGAGAGAGCTATCCCCAGAAGAAAGGAAAAATTACAGACTTATATACAGCGTCCCTGTATTGGATGCCTTTTCTGCATGGGCAGAAAAAACATTCACCAATCAGGATATGTTAAAAAAAGCTCTTAACTACACTCTAAATCATAAAAAATACTTTACCAATTTTCTTCTTGATGGGAGAATACCTCTATCCAATAATTTATCTGAAATTGCTGTGAAACCAGTAGCAATTACCAGAAAAAACTCTATGTTTTCCGATTCCCAGGCGGGGGCGGAAGCGTCAGCAATTATATTTAGTTTAATAAATACGGCAACAGCAAATAATTTGGATGCCTATAAGTATCTTCCAAAACATATCAAATCATAATATCATCTTAACTCATCTATAAATAGAATTTTTTACAAATTCAATTTTTCAATTGCCCACTCCGCCATTTCTCTAACTTTTAAATTACTATCATTACAAGCATACAATATAGGTTCTCTATATTCAAACCTAAAGTCATTTACCATTGCATTTATAGCATTTACTTTCCATTTCCAAACATCAGCTTTGTCTATATACCAAAATTTTGGTTGCATTACTTGTTCTAAAAAGGAATATTCCATTTTTAGAATTTTTTCTAAGGATATATGTTCACTTAATTCTTGCAAATTAGGAAACTCTTCTGTTTCCTTCCAACGATTTTTATTCATCGGGCATGCATCTTGGCATGCATCACATCCATAAACCCAATTTCCTATTTCTTCTCTGTATTTTTCATTAGGCATATCCCTACCCATAAATGTAGTTATACAAGATACACATGCCAAAGGATTCATTGTATATGCATCCGATAAAGAAGTTGAAGGACAAGCTTTTATGCATAAAGCACACCCTTCAGCACATTTTTTTACTTTCGGTACTTCTATAGATTCAATTTCTTTATCAATAAGCCACGCCTCTAAATACACCCATGATCCATTTTCAGTATAAAAAAAGTTATTCTTTCGAACTATTCCAAGCCCAGCTTTCATTGCTGCAAATCTTAATGGTGTAAGACCAAACTTTCTTTCATTCTCTGCTCTAAGACCCAAGTCATGTAAATATTTTTCGAAGTTCAAACTATCTTGAAAATCTTTTGAGTTTTCATCTTTTCTTCCATCAACTAAGTAATACTTTGCAATCATACCCTTTAAATGCTCTGGAATATGATATTTCCCATATCTTCTTACACATATGACAATTGATTTTGCCCAAGGATGAGTATCTTGTAAATGAGCAAATCGATAAAGTCCTTTGTAGAAACCTTTGGTTTCTGGAATGCGTACAATCCTTTCATTAAGTTTATCTTCAAATCCATTAAGCTGAGAAATCTTAATAATTCCACACTTTTCATATCCCATTTTAATTGCTTCATTTCTTATTTGCTCCTCTAATAAAGTCATTATTCTACACTTCTTTCTTAAATTAGTAATTATAACTATTCTCTTTCAACTATTAAAGCAGTACCTTGTCCTCCCCCAATGCATAGGGTTGCAAGTCCTTTCTTTGCATTCCTTTTTTCCATAGCATATAGTAATGTTACTAAAATACGTGCACCAGATGCACCTATAGGATGCCCAAGTGCTATAGCACCACCATTAACATTAACTTTACTCATATCCAAATTCAAATCTTTAGTTATTGCTATACTTTGAGATGCATATGCTTCGTTGGCTTCGATTAAGTCTAAAGCTCCAGCTTTTAAATTAATTTTATCTAAAGCAGCTTTTGTTGCATAAAAAGCGCCATATCCCATTATTTCTGGGCTAAGTCCAGCTGATCCATAAGAAGTAATTTTGGCAAGTGATTTTATTCCTAGAGCTTTAGCTTTATCTGCACTCATTATTACTAATGCCGCTGCCCCATCATTTAAACCAGAAGCATTTCCTGCTGTCACTGTACCATTTTCTTTGAAAATGGGCTTAAGTTTTTGTAATGCTTCTATAGTATTACCAAATCTTGGAAATTCATCTTGGTCAAATATTATTTCACCTTTCTTTGATTTAATTATTACTGGAACTATTTCATCTTTAAATTCTCCATTCTTAATTGCCATTTCAGCTTTTTGTTGTGATAAAAGTGAAAACTCATCTTGCTCTTCTCTTGTTATATTCCATTTTTCTGCCACATTTTCTGCTGTTACTCCCATATGATAGTCATTGAAAGCATCCCACAAACCATCTTTTATCATTTCATCTACTAATTCACCATGTCCCATTCTTTGTCCCCATCTTGCATTATTCAGTAAAAATGGTGCGCTAGACATATTTTCCATACCACCTACTACAATAGTATCTGCATCCCCAGCTTTTATAATTTGAGCTGCTAAACTTATAGATCTAAGTCCTGATCCGCAAACCTTATTAATTGTAACCGCAGGTATTTCTTCAGGTAATCCTGCTTTCACAGCCGCTTGCCTTGCTGGATTTTGACCTAACCCTGCTTGAAGTACATTTCCAAAAATAACTTCGTTAATTTCCTCTGGCTTTATATTTGCTCTTCTAACAGCCTCTTTTATTACTATTGCACCTAACTCAACTGCTGGTACATCCTTTAAAGATTTCCCATACGCTCCTATTGCAGTTCTTACTGCACTTACTATTACTACATCCCTCATTATTTACTCCTCCTATAATGAAAAGTGATCTTGTTATTTTTTTAACAAATTTTGATGTACGGATTCATTTATTTTTATTAATATAGGGTTATTCACAAAACTTAATCAATTCATTTTCATTTTGCAATTACTCTATGAATTTATATTATCAGAGAACTATATATTTGTAAAATTGATGTTTTCGAATTGACAGTTCATTATTTTCAATGTATTATACTTAATATAAAGATTGGAGTGAAATTAATGGATATAAGACATTTTAAGACCTTTAAAAGCATTATTGAAGAAGGTACTTTTTCAAATGCTGCAACGAAATTGGGGTATACACAATCCACTGTTACATCTCAAATTCAACAGTTAGAGCAGGAACTCTCAATCAAATTATTTGAAAAATTTGGACGTAATATGGTATTAACTTCACTAGGAAAAGAATTGATACCTTATGCAAGTGAACTACTTAATACAGTAAAAAAAATTGAGAGTATTGGTAAATATGGAGATAACATTACAGGAGAATTAAGAATTGCTGTTGCAGAATCATTGATGTCTTATAAATTACAAAATATATTGAGCTTATTTAAAGAAAAAGCTCCTAATGTAAAACTTTCTATAATTTCTATCAATTGTTATGCTATAAAAAATATCCTATCTGATGGTGAGGTAGACCTTGGTTTAATGTATGATGTAGGAAGCCAAAATGATAATTTAACTACTGTTAAGCTTTCTGATTTCAATTTAGCTTTAATCGGTTCGCCATTACTTAAGCAAGAAGATTCAGATTTCAGCACGCCAAATCAAAAAATAAATACAAGCCTCATAATTAATGAAGTTGAATCTATTTATAGACAAATACTTGAAAGTTATTTTTTTGAAAACAATATATTCTTAAATAACACAATTGAACTTTGGAGCATTGAAGCAATAAAAAAATGTGTTGCTAGTAATTTAGGAATCTCATTTTTACCTCGTTTTACAGTAGAAGAAGAGCTTAAAAATGGCACACTAAAAGAACTTAAAGTAGGATGTTCGGATGCTAAAATTTCAGCAATATATGCTTATCATAAAAATAAATGGATCAGTCCTGCAATGTCGTTGTTTATTCAATTAGTAAGAGAGAACTTTATTAGTTAAAATTATTTCTTGATTGTATTACAAAAACATACTAATACTATCAAACTTTTAAGATTGAAAACTGGAAAGAATTTAGTGTAAAGACTTCTTTATTTCAATATTTCTATATAAGAATAAAAGAATATATAGATTTTATGCTGCTTTAAGTCACTTTGTCATAATAAATGCTAAAAAATCAGCTGGCAAAATATACTGGGGGGTTTTTGATATTAGAAGAGTGATGGTTGGTACTTCATACCAGTCATCACTCTTAATAAAACTCCCGTTCACTTGTGATATGTCTCACTATATCAAGGTTCTTCAATTCTTTTTAGTTTTTTTTCTTTTCCATATACTACATTTTCATATCTTGCAATTTTTGAATCCAGACGGTCCAGGGTTTTCTTCATGTCTTGCATTCTTTCCAAAAGCTGCCTGCGCTGTTCCATTAAGAGTTCTTTTCTTGCTCCGCTTGTTTCTTCACCCTGCTGAAACAAAGAAACATATTCAATTAGTACTTCAATTGGAAGACCTGCACTTCTCATACATTTTATGAATTCTACCCACCTGCAGTCTTCTTCAGTAAAATCCCTGATTCCGCTTTTATTTCTGTTTACACGGGGAATCAGTCCTATACGTTCATAATATCGGAGTGTATCCGGGGTAAGATCAAATTTTTCACTTACTTCTGTAATTGTCATAAGATTTCACCTCCTATAACGCTATTATAATGCTTGGAGTTAACTCCAAGTCAATAGTGAATCTCAAAAATTTAACTGCGGCATATAGAATATCTATAAGCTAAAATACTTTTCACCTAATTCACTAAAAGCCAGGAGAGATATGAACATTTTGACATCCATTTTTATATTATTCTCTAACAGTTCTTTTGCCTCCTGCTGTGATAACATAATTGCTTCAATATCCTCATCATCTTCAAGATAATCCTTTGAAATCTCACCTTCACAAGTACAAA
>JBEHWK010000166.1:0-6807 GCA_040217795.1 Clostridiaceae bacterium | reverse complement strand
TATTGCACCGGGAGAGGAAAAATTGAACGGATATCAGGTAAAGGAATTTAAAGAAAAACCTGAATATGAGGTAGCTGTTACTTATGTTGAAGAGGGTTATTACTGGAATGCAGGAATATTCATGTTTAATGCAGAGTTTTTTACTAATGAGGTAAAACAGCATGCAGAAAGCATCTATAATGCATTTGAAACAAGCAGCAGTATCAAGGAAGCCTTCGGCAAGATTGACGAAGGAATATCAGTTGACTATGGAATAATGGAGAAAAGCAGGAATGTTGCTGTAGCACCAGTGGATATCGGCTGGAATGACCTTGGAAGCTTCGACGCTTTTTATGATGTATTTGAGAAGGATGAGAATAATAATATTTCTGATTCTGACAATATACTTATTGACTCAAATAATAATTATATATACTCAGAAAAAGGCAAGCTGGTATCAACAGTAGGTGTTGATGATTTAATAGTGGTGGACAACAGGGATGCCTTGCTTATTTGTAAAAAGGACCAGTCACAGAATGTAAAAGAGATTGTACAGACTTTAAAATCTAGAAATGATGACAGGACAGAATATCATGTTCAGGATTACAGACCCTGGGGCAGCTATAAAGTCCTTGAGGAAGAGGAAGGTTCATTCAAGATAAAGAGAATAAAGGTATCTCGAGGTAAAAAGTTAAGCTACCAGATGCACCATCACAGAAGTGAGCATTGGATAGTAGTTAAGGGTATTGCTTTAGTTACTATTGATGATGTGGAGAAACTGGTCCCTGCCGGAGAAAGCATTTTTATAAAAGCGGGTCAGAAGCACAGACTTGAGAATCCCGGCAAGACACCACTGGAAATAATTGAAGTCCAGATGGGTGACTATCTGGAGGAAGATGATATTATAAGATTCGATGACGAATACGGCAGAGTATAGGCTTGAATCAACGAGATTCAATATCGTTGTCACATAAATTGTTGATTATAATAATGACAGGACAAATTTGCCCTGTCATTTTTCAGAAAAGAAACAGAAGATACCTGTCGTAAAGTAAACTTGAACAATCTCTTGTAATCGTTGACAGAAAGTTGTAAAAAAATATATAATTGTATATATAAGTTAATAAAAACATACATTAGTTAATTCTACATTTGTTGAGTTAACCAGATTACGGCACTGAAAATGAAATTAAATAGTCTTTCTTAGTTATTGGCAATATTAATAAGAAGATTTAATTTCATTTTTTATTTTTTTCTTAAGGAGGTGGCACAAAAGACTGCTTTAAGTATTTACAGGTTTATTATTTTAACAGGGAGAAAGAGGGGTAATAATATGTTTAAAAGGCTGAAAAAAATAACTTTAAGTACTGTTTTTGCTTTAGTTGTTGCTTTGACTGGCGCTGCTCCTGGTATTTCTGCAGCTGGTGCAACCGCTCCAAGGTATGTTGCACTAGGAGATTCCGTTGCATACGGAATGAGTGCATATACTCCGGATGGTTCAATTTATGGTTATACCAATATGTACTATGATTACCTTAATAAAAAAGTTCCGTTTACAACAAAAGGTGTGTTTACAACTAATTTCAGTGTTCCCGGAGCGTATTCCTATGAATTGCTGACTCAGGCAAATAATCATATTAATGATGTAAGTACAGCAACTGTAATCACAATTAACATTGGGGGAATGAATCTTCTGACACCATTTATAAGTGCAGCATTTACCATGTATGGTATTCCTGTATCAGGTACTATTGACACTGAATATGCTGATCTATATAATGCAATTTCAAAGGATCCTAATGCGGTGGCACGTTATTCTCAATTAGCAAAATCCGCTTATTTGGATGCTGCTCTCAATATGGGAACTCAGGCATTCATTACAGGAAATGTTGTGGTAAATGGAACCCCTGCACATGTTCCAAGCTGGTCAGAAACTATTGGACAAGTACGACTTGCAAATGGTTCTGCAAAGATATATGTAAATAAATTATATAATCCGCTTCCTAAAACAGATCCTTTATATGCAACCATTGATAAATATATACAAAAAATAAATAGTGAAATAGTTGCAGGAAGTCAAGGCGGCAATGTATATAAAGTTGTAGATGTTTATTCAGCAGTAAATGCTCCGGGTACTTGTAATTTCAATCCTGTTTCAGCGATATTGATAGCAAGATCTCATAGCAGTTTGGATTTATTTAAATTGAGTCTCGACATACACCCGACTTTTTACGGACATTCATTGATATATTCAAAATTAATAAAAACAAATTAAATATGTAATGATAGGAGTTGTTGCAAATCTAGATTTCTAGAGGAGCAACAACTCTTTTTTTGTAAATATTGGTACACAAGGGATTAAGTCAATTACCACAATTGTTGTATAGAAAGCAAAAATTTTTTTACATAAGGTAGTCCTGGGGATTCAGCATCCCTTTCAGTTTCTTCAGTGCAGAATTTTTCAGTCGGACAGCTCTTGAATAGGGGATATTGATGCAATCTGAATACTGTTTTAATGAGCTTTTTTTATAAAATACATGCTGTATCAGCTGTTGCTCCTCTTTTACTTTCTTGTCACCATCCTTTGCCATAAGTGCTAGTTTTTCAATTTTATTAAGATCCAATTTTGTTACCTCCTTAAGAGTAAATTTTTTTTAAAAGACATATATTTTTCTTAAGTAAATTTAATGTCAGCAGTTACCTTTCTTACTAGGAGTTGCAAAGAATATAAAATAAAAAATTCAAAAATACCATAAATATGTTATTATGTAATAGAATATGCAATTACGGGGGGGATTTTTTGAAGAGGAAAATATTATTATCAGTGTTAATAACTATAATTTTGGCAGCCAATGTAACAATATCTGCCTTTGCAGCAACTGAACCGAAGGGCATGGATGCATTGAAAAATGCAAAGATACCTGACCTTTACCTGGTTCAATTTGAAAACCACCTGAAATTCCATAAACTTACGGATGAACAGTTAGCTGCAATTGAATATGATTTTGATTATGTCCTGAAATTGATAGAGAAAGAACAGGCAGCAGACATATCACAGCTTTCTCCTGAATCCAGAAATGATGTTCTTACGAAACTTGCAGAAGCTGCTCAAAAGTCGGGTTTGATACCTGTGATTGATAAAAATTCAGCTGAAGAATATCTGCTTGCATTGAAAGATGCCGGCGTACCTGACAATTATCTTGTGGAGCTGCAAAATTATATTAATACGAATCAATTGACCGATACACAGTTAGCTGCTGTTGTGACTAAACTGAATTATGTTGTGAATTTGCTGATGAATGAACAGATAACAGATATATCCGAGCTTTCTCCGGAATATAAGAATGAAATTCTTGGATACTTGAAGGAAGCGACTAATAATATTGATTTATCAGCAATGGCTGATGAAACTGCTCTTAACGTGTTTTTTGCTCAGTTAAAAGATTCAGGACTTCCTGACATTTACCTGATTAAGCTGCAGAACTATTTAAAAACACATGGGATAACACAGCTGCAGCTGACAATCGTCATAATTAAATACAATTATGTAGCTGACATCATGGAAAAAGAAAAAACAAAAGATGTATCAAAACTTTCTCCGGAAGGAAAGAAGGAAGTTATCAAAACTGTAAAGGAAGCAGCTGAGGAAGCTGACCTTACTGCAATTGTCGATAAAAATGCTGCAGGCAGGGATGTGATTGAGCTGAAGGATACCCGGGGCAATGTGGTGATGGAAGAAACTGCTGATGAGCAGCAGTTGAAAAAAACCGGAACAACTAATTATGCGTTATTGTCGGGAATAGCAATGATTGTTTCGGCAGGTGCGTATTTGGTATTTATAAAAAGAAAAGTGACAGCTTAGCTATTTGGAGGCATTATGAAAAGTGTACTAAATTCGATATCTGCAGGCAGCAGCAGAAAAATATCTGAAGAAGAGGATAAATTAAGCTGCAATGTTTTATCGGAAGGACTGAGGCTTGATGCCGTCAATATAAGCATAGACGTCCCTTCCTTGTACATACCTTTTATTATGAAAAGAAAAGGAAGAAAAATACTTGACAATATAAGCATAAGCATCAAAGCAGGGGAATTTGTGGCGATTATCGGAGGAAGCGGAGCCGGGAAATCAACATTTATGGACAGCTTAAACGGGTTCAGACGTCCAAGTTCAGGAGTGGTGTTTATTAATGGGGAGGATTTTTACCAAAATTACAGTTACTACAAGGATATTATCGGGTACGTTCCTCAGCAGGATATAGTATATGATGCCCTTACTGTGAGAGAAATGCTGACCTATGCAGCTAAACTGAGAATGCCTGAGGGTTCATCCAATGAAGAGATATCAGGAAGGATAGCGGAGGTCCTTGAGGACGTTGAGCTGAGGGGAAGAGAGGATGTTGATATAAGGAAGCTCAGCGGAGGGCAGAAAAAGAGAATAGGTATCGCGGTGGAGCTTCTTGCGGACCCTAAAATATTTTTTCTGGACGAACCGACTTCCGGACTTGATCCGGGGACGGAGAGAAATATGATGAAGCTTTTGAGGAAGCTTGCAGATAAAGGGAAAACAGTAATACTGATAACCCATGCCACCGCCAATCTTAATTTATGTGACAAGACAGCTGTTTTAGGCAACGGCGGAAAGCTTTGCTATTTTGGTCCTTCAGAAGATGCCATAAGCTTTTTTGGAGAGAAAGGATATGCGGATGTCTATGATGCGGTAAATAAGGATTCCGAAAAATGGGAGGAGACCTTCATGCAGTCGGAATACTACTCCTATTTCAGCATTATGACAAAGATACCTGAAAGAAAATTTAAAAAGATGGAGGTTTCAGGTAGAAACTTGTTTAAACAATTTTTCATATTATCATGCAGATATCTGAAAATCACTCTGAAGGATAAGCAAAGGATGCTTTTTGTACTGATACAGGCACCATTGGTCGGATTCCTCCTCTCAATGGTGGTAGAAAAAAATCCTTTCAGTTATTATGAATCGGCTAAGGAGATTATTTTTACTCTTGCCTGCTCAGGAGTCTGGATAGGTGTACTTAATTCCATTCAGGAAATATGCAAGGAAAGATCCATTTATAAGAAGGAGAGGGCTGTCAATTTGAGACTGCTGCCGTATATGATGTCCAAAATCCTGATTTTAGGAGGTATCTGCGTTATCCAGGCAGCTATGCTGACAGCTGTTTTTACAAAGTTTGTGGCTCAGCCTGAGTATAATCTCCTTGGATCAATCCAGCTTGAAATTTTTATAACATTGTTTTTAACCACCTTTGCATCCACCTCAATGGGTTTATCATTGTCGGCACTTGTTTCAAACGGCGACAGAGCTATGGGACTTGCCCCCATGATTTTAATTCCCCAGCTGCTTTTTACAGGTCTGGTTTTCTCATTGAAAAATGCAGGGGAATTTATATCCAATTTTGCAATAAGTAAGTGGGCTTCACGGGCATTGGCTATAAGCTTTGATTTAAATGGCAGACCGTTGAAGGCGCAGGTGGAATCTCCGGGAATACCTTTTCCAAAGAGGGATTTGCCTGATATATATAATCATCAGATAGATTTACTATACAGGAATTGGCTTATTTTGATTGCGTTTGCATTGATATGCATTGCACTTGGAATTTTATTTTTAAAAAGGCAGGATAACACCACAACATAGATATAAAATATCAATATCAAATCACTATAGAAGTTTGAATAATAAAGCAGCTATAGTGATTTTTACATAGCAAAAGAAAATGCACTAGCATAGTAAACATGAAAAAAATGTAAATTATTTTTGCATTTTTTAGAAACAACTAGATATTTGAAGAAAATTCGAAATATTTGAAGAAATCATGTAAATAATTACAGGAGGTTGTCCAATTTATGGCTTTACTAACAAATTTGGTGATGATATAATTTAGTAAAAGATGTAAGAAAATACATTAAAAGAAGGTTGCATCTTTTATAACAAATTACAATTAAGGAATGGATGTTTATTATGAAAAGGATTAATGAAGAAAAACAACGAGTAATAAACGGAGGCACAAAGAACAAAGCCAGTAACCAGAATTATATATGTATAAACGGATCAGTTATTAATGCACCTTTGATAATCAATCAAACAATAATAAATATAAACTTTATAACTATAAACAAAACAATAAAAGCACGTTCATCAAAACGTGGAGTCAGATGGTATTGGGGTTTTGGTTACAGATAATATTTAAATATTTCATTTAATTGACTTTGTGAGAGCTTTATATAAATTTTCTTAGTTATTCATAAAGTATCCTTAGTAATGTTACTACTCGACGTTATGCTAAGGGTTATCTCTAAAATATTACAATGGATTGAATCGTAAAAAATATTATGTAGGAGGTATTTATTATGAAAAAAATGAACGAAAGTTTACAAAGAATGATTAACGGAGGAAGTTCTGCTGTTAATTCTAACAAGGTAGTATTATATAATGTTGCAATTATGGGAGTAGGAACACCAATTATTATTGGACAGAAAATAGTTGATGTAAGCAAATACACATCTGTAAAAGTTGTTGGTTCTTTCAATAAGAAAGTAAAAGTTTCAAAAGTACATTTGTAATAACAATACGTAGTCATGATATCTTAATTTCCAGGAATTTAATTTTAGAATTAAAAATAAAAACTAAAATTATGAAGGAGGTATTTATTATGAAAAAAATGAATGAAAGTTTACAAAGAATGATTAACGGAGGAACTTCTTCTGCTGTTAATTCTAACAAGGTAGTACTATCAGGCGTTGCAATTTTAGGAGTAGGAGCACCAATTATTATTGGACAGAAAATAGTTGATGTAAGCA
>JBEHWK010000165.1:0-6869 GCA_040217795.1 Clostridiaceae bacterium | reverse complement strand
ATTACAAATTATTCTCTTTCAACTATAAGAGCTGTTCCCATTCCTCCACCTATGCATAGAGTAGCTAAACCTTTTTTAGCATCTCTCTTTTGCATTTCGTGAAGTAAAGTAACTAATATTCTTGCTCCTGAAGCTCCAACTGGATGTCCTAAAGCAATAGCTCCACCATTTACGTTAACTTTATCTAAATCAAAGTTTAAATCTCTAGCAACAGCAATACTTTGAGTTGCGAATGCTTCATTTGATTCGATTAAGTCTAAATCTTCAACTGTTAATCCTGTACCTTCTAAAGCTTTCTTAGTTGCATGGAATGGACCGTATCCCATTATTGCTGGATCTAAACCTTTAGTTCCATAAGAAAGTATTTTAGCTAATGGCTTTAATCCTAATTCTTTAGCTTTGTCAGCACTCATAACTACGATAGCTGCAGCTCCGTCATTTAGTCCTGAAGCGTTACCTGCTGTAACAACTCCATCTTTTGCAAATGCTGGTCTTAATTTTGCTAATGATTCTGCAGTTGTTCCGAATTTTGGGAATTCATCTGTATCAAATACTTTTGGTTCTCCCTTTCTTTGAGGAATAACAACTGGTACTATTTCATCCTTGAATTTTCCTGCTTTTATAGCAGCTTCAGCTTTTTGTTGTGAAGCAGCTGCAAATGCATCTAATTCTTCTCTTGTAAGGTTCCATTCTTTTGCTATGTTTTCAGCAGTAACTCCCATGTGGTAGTTGTTAAATGCATCCCATAATGCATCATTGATCATAGAATCAACCATTTTACCATCGCCCATTCTTTGACCCCATCTTGAAGTCTTTAAAAGGTATGGCGCCTGTGACATGTTTTCCATACCACCAGCTACTACTACATCAGCATCCCCAGCTTTAATCATTTGTGCAGCAAATGCTACTGACTTTAATCCTGAACCACAAACTATATTTATAGTTGTTGCTGGAACTTCTAATGGTAAACCAGCTTTAACAACAACTTGTCTAGCAATATTCTGACCTAATCCAGCCTGGATTACGTTTCCTAATATTACTTCGTCAACTTGCTCTCCTTTTAATCCAGCTCTGTTTAAAGCTTCCTTAACAACTGTAGCTCCTAAATCAGCTGCAGAAACATCCTTTAAACTTCCCCCAAATGCTCCTAGCGCAGTTCTTACAGCACTTACAATAACAACTTCTTTCATTTTGTAACCTCCTAAGGATATATTTTAAGATTATTAGTATCATTCACACAATTTTTATTATATCTATTTTTTTTGAGATAATCAATATATTTTTTGATAAAAAAATAACAATCTTCATAAAAAAAACCAGAGGAATACCCTCTGGTTTTTATATTGCTGCTCTTTTCCCTTGAACCAACGAACTTGACTTTCAGCTGCTAGTTAGTGAATTCCTTAATTTCTTTATCACTTAGTCCAAAGTACTTTTCAATAGCATCTGCAATTCTTTCTGATGCCCGTCCGTCTCCATATGGATTTACAGCCTTGCTCATTTTTTCGTATGCATCCTTATTTTTTAATAATTCATTAGCTTCTTTTACAATAGTTTCTACATTTGTTCCAACTAACTTAACTGTTCCGGCTTCAACCGCTTCAGGTCTTTCCGTAACATCCCTCAAAACTAAAACTGGTTTTCCAAGGTGCGGAGCTTCTTCCTGAAGTCCTCCGGAATCAGTCATTACCATAAATGACTTTTTCATAAGGTTATGAGTTTCATTAGTATCCTGAGGAGGCAATAAATGTACTCTTTCCATATCATTCAAATGTTTGAAGACAACATCTTTAACGACAGGATTCAGATGCACAAGGTAAACCAATTCCGCATCTGCATTTTCTACAACAATTCTTTTTAATGCTGCACATATATTTTCTATGCCTTCTCCCCAATTTTCCCTTCTGTGGGCAGTTATCATTATTACCTTTTTATTTTCAAAATCTATATTGTTTAATTCTTCAGTTTCAAACATATAATCATCTTTTACAGTATGCTTCATAGCATCAATTACTGTATTTCCTGTTATGTATATATCTTCTTCCTTTATCCCTTCTCTCAGAAGGTTGTTTTTTGAACCTGCAGTGGGTGCAAAATGCAGATCTGCTAAGGCTCCTGTTAATTTTCTGTTCATTTCTTCAGGGAATGGAAAATATTTATCAAAAGTCCTTAAACCAGCTTCTACATGTCCTACTTTAATCTGTTTATAAAAAGCAGCCAGAGCCCCTCCAAATGTAGTAGTTGTATCTCCGTGAACCAGGATCATATCAGGCTTTTCTTCTTCAAAAACCTCTTCAAGTCCTTCAATGACCCTGCAGGTTATTCCAGTAAGAGTCTGCTTATTTTTCATTATATTAAGATCATAATCCGGCTCAATTTCAAAATATTTAAGAACTTGATCAAGCATCTCCCTGTGCTGCGCAGTTACGCACACTTTTGAATCAATGGAACCTCTTCTTTCCAATTCCTTAACTAACGGTGCCATTTTTATAGCTTCAGGTCTTGTTCCAAATATGGTCATTACCTTTATCTTTTTCATTTTATACCTCCGCTTATAGGTTTAACTTAGTAACCCCTGTTCTCATATTCTAAAGATTCATCATTATTTATCCAGTCATCTACATTAATAACTTTGCATTCATCTTTTGATGTTCTTATTACTACCTTTTGTATACCTGCATTTATAATAAGTCTTTTGCACATTGAGCAGGAATTGGCATCTTCTACGTAAGCTTTTGAAATTGCGTCTTTTCCCACTAAATATAACGTTGCCCCTATCATATCCCGTCTTGCAGCACTTATTATTGCATTAGCTTCTGAATGAACACTCCTGCAGAGTTCATAATGGGTACCCCTTGGAACATTAAGCTTTTCTCTGATACAAGTCCCTTTATCAATACAATTCATTCTTCCCCTTGGTGCACCTGTATAACCTGTAGAAATTATTTCATCATTTTTTACAATAATAGATCCGTAATTTCTTCTTAAACAAGTTCCTCTTTCCAGAACTGTTTCTGCTATATCAAGATAATAATTATATTTATCTCTTCTTTCCATTGATAATACCTCTTGACTATTTTGTTCCAAACAATCTATCACCTGCATCGCCTAAACCAGGTACTATGTAACCATGATCATTTAATTTTTCGTCTATGGCACCTACATAAACATCCACATCTGGATGTGTTTCCTGTACATACTTAAGGCCTTCAGGAGATGATATCAGACATACAAGCTTTAAACTTTTTGCTCCCTTTTCCTTTAATAAACTTATTGCATCAGCAGCAGATCCCCCTGTAGCCAGCATAGGGTCAACCACCATAATATCTCTTTCCGCTATATCCTGAGGAAGCTTGCAGAAATATTCTACAGGTTTAAGAGTTTCTTCATCCCTGTAAAGACCTATATGGCCTACCTTTGCAGCAGGTATTAATTTAAGCATTCCATCAACCATGCCTAATCCAGCTCTTAAAATTGGTACGATAGCAAGTTTTTTACCTGCCAGCATAAGGTGCCTTGTTTTGCATATAGGCGTTTCAATCTCCACATATTCTGTTTGGAGATCTCTTGTAACTTCATATGCCAGAAGCATTGAGACTTCTTCCACCAATTCTCTGAAATCCTTTGAACCTGTATCTTTACATCTGATTAAGGCTAGCTTATGCTGAACCAAAGGATGATTTATCTGTGTAACTTTACTCATTTGAACTTCCTCCCAAATTTACTATTTGCTGTACTTTTCTTCTATAGCTTTAATCTTGTCTATTCTTATTTGATGTCTTCCACCTTCAAATTTTGAATTTAAGAAAATATCAACTATATCAATAGCAAGTCCTGGACCAATTACTCTCTCTCCCATAGTCAATATGTTAGCATTATTATGTTCCCTTGTAGCATGAGCACTGAAGGTGTCATGACAAAGAGCTGCCCTTATTCCAGGAACCTTGTTTGCTGCTATTCCTATTCCTATTCCTGTTCCGCATATAAGAATTCCAAAGTCATATTCTCCAGCTGCAACAGCTTCCGCTACCGGAAGAGCATAGTCTGAGTAATCGCATGATTCCTTGCTGTTTGTTCCAAAGTCCTTATACTCAATTGACTTATTTTTAAAATATTCTATTACTTCCCCTTTTATGTTTAGTCCACCGTGATCTGATCCAATTGCAATTTTCATTTTACATACCTCCATTACCTATAAGGTTTCTTTACTGAAACTTAATTTATATTTGTTAGAAAATCACAAAATGACGTGATTCTCTGCATGTGTAAATTCATAGCTTTAGTTAGAAACTCTATAATTAAATTATATAGCCTAAATACCCCAAAAAAAAGAAGAAAAGTATCTAAATAATACCTTCTTCCTCTTTAATTTTTAGAAATGCTCTGCCTATCAATTTTTCCAACTGAACAAAAGTCTTTTCATATAGATATAATTCTCCCCCAAAAGGATCAACAACATTCCCACTTTCTCCAGCATATTCACAAAGTGAAAATATCTTATTGGAATGAAAAGGAAACGCGTCTGCTAATGTCTTTTTTATGGATTCTGTCATTGACAAAATCAAATCCTGTTCCGCTATATGTTCTTCAGTTAACTGAACTGCATATCTGTCCTTTAAATCAACACCTAAATTCTTTAACACTACATCTCTTGAATTTAATGAAGTTTTACTGCCTGGAAAGATGCTTATTCCTGCTGACGAAGCAATTATAAAATTTTCTTTTTCTGATAATTTATTTAAAATAACTTCAGCCATGGGACTTCTGCAAGTGTTACCTGTACAGACAAAAAGAACCTTTTTCATACTAACCTCCATTACAATTGTAAGATATCGTATCCGGCAGCCTTTTTCAATCTGTTCATTATAGCTATTCCTACACCTTTTTCCTGAAAAGATTCAGACAAAATGATGTCGATCTTCTTATCGTCAAAGGATCTCAGCACTTCAAACAGATTCCTTGCCACTTCCTGAACGTTATGTTCTGACCCCAGAGAAATAACTTCAGCTTTTTTTGAATAAAGACCTGCACGCTCATCACAAGTCATTACGCCAACCTTAAATCCATTATCTATATAATTTTGCACCAAATCATTAATTTTTTCAATAGTTTTCTCCGGATTTCCTTTTATTATTTTAACTTTTGCATTTGGAGAATAATGTCTGTATTTCATTCCAGGCGCTTTAGGTTTCAAATTCGATCCTGCCTTTTCCATAATAGAAGGATCTATATAAATTCTGCTGTCAATTTTCCTCAGCATTTCCAGAGTTATTCCTCCTGGTCTCAAAATACATGGGGGATCCACAGTAACGTCTAATATTGTAGATTCCACTCCCACATTGCTCTTTTCTCCACCAATAATAAAATCTACCTTTCCTGACAGATCTTCTACGCATCTTTCAATATCTGTAGGGCTTGGTTTTCCCGATATATTTGCAGATGGAGCTGCTATAGGCGTTCCCGATAATTCAATGAGCTTAAGGGCTACAGAGTTATCTGGCATCCTGATTCCTATTGTATCCAGGGATGCAGAAGTAACATCAGGAATTATATTCCTTTTTTTCAAAATTAAAGTTATAGGTCCCGGCCAGTACTTATCTATAACCATCTTTCCAATTTCAGAAATATCCTGAACCAAATTGCCTATTTCTTTTTTTGCCACATGAATAATCAATGGATTATCCTGTGGTCTTCCCTTTGCTATAAAAATTTTTTGAACTGCTTCAGGATTAAGCGCATCTGCTCCCAGCCCATATACTGTTTCGGTAGGGAAAGCTACTATGCCTCCATTTTTTATTATTTCAGCTGCTTCCTTTATAATATCTATATTTTTTTCAATATCATCAATTTTTGCAACCCTGGTTTCCATGAAACTTCCTTCTTTCACTCAAAATTTTCATTTGATAAAAACTCAAGATTACAATTCTTTTTGTCCTCTTGAAATTTTTATATTTTCTATGGCATTACTTGAAAATGCCGCCTTTACACAATTTTTAAATATTGTATCCAGTAACATGTATTTTTTCAGGGACCCTTTCCTTATGAACAGATAATAGTAAGTATTCTCAGGATTTAATTTTTTCACTTTAAGATATTCTTCGGCAAAATCCGGATATCTTTTAAGGATATTTCCGTCAACCAATTTAAAGTATTTGTTTTTAAAATTAACAGAGGATACTACAATGACATTCATTTCTTCCCCTCTTTTTTCTGTATGAACCAAAGCCACCTTATCACAAAAAATCAATCCTTCCGAACTGAACAATCCTGCCTTATATTTGAACCTGTTATAGGAACAGCTATATTCAAGCCGTTCCCAATTGCTTCTAATTATCAACGAAAGAATTATCATTACTTCTAAAAGAATAAGGTAAATCACATAAAACAAATCAGTCATTCCTAAAAACAACGTCACTATAGGAAGCAGCACAAAAATTATTATCATTATCGCCTTAAATTTTCTGTAGTCATTTCTTTCTTTTTTAATGGCTTTTGAAATATCCATACCTCCGCTCCTTTGACATATGAATAAAACTCAGCCAAGCTGAGTTTTATTTTTTACTCTTCAGGAAATTATAAATTTTTAAATTTGTGGATAACTTAAAGTATATCCCGATTATTCGCAGTCTGGTTAAAGTCCCTAAAGAGTAAAAAAGAGAATTTGTCGCCTGCCAAATTTTTTCTCACATATGTTCGAAAAGGCAGATGCGAGAAAAAAATCGACGGCTCATAATCGCCTTGGCGATTTTTTTATTTTTAAATACAATTATCTAAAAATTATCGGTATTTCCCATGGCTTTCATTTTTTCAGCCTGATCCGCTGCAATCAATGATTGGATTACCTCCTGGATATCTCCATCCATAAATGT
>JBEHWK010000164.1:0-6898 GCA_040217795.1 Clostridiaceae bacterium | reverse complement strand
GGTTGGTTCATAGAAAGTACCATTTCTTTCTAAGGCTGAATAGGCTGAAGCCATTTCCAGTGTGCTCACACCGTAAGTTATACCTCCAAGGGCAGCAGACAGTGTATTATCCTGCTTGACAATCTTGCTGAAATTCATTTTTTTGACATAGCTCAAGCCCTTTGAGGGGCCAATGGCATCAAATACCTGCCATGCTACAGTGTTTTTTGACTGCGCTACAGCAGTTCTTATGGTTATGTACCCGCTATAAACATTGTCATCATTTTTAGGGCCGCCGTCAAATTTATAGTCATTTACCGTTGAATCAGGTGTATATCCATTTTCAAAGGCTGGTGTATAAACAACAAGGGGTTTGAAGGTTGAACCTGGCTGCCTGTAACTCTGGAAGGCCCTGTTCAGTGTATATCCGCTGAAGCTCTGGCTCCTTCCTCCCACTATGGCAACAACCTTTCCTGTTTTGTTGTCAATGCTTGTTGCTGCTCCCTGAAATGCATAAACTCCATTGGAGCTCTTTTCTGGAAAGCCTGACAGGGTTGAATCCACAGCATTAATTAATGCATTTTCCTTTTCCATATCTATTGAGGTATATATTCTGTACCCCCCGTTATACAGAGATTTCTGGCAACTTGAGTATGTACTTTCATAATCTTTCTCGTACTGCTGCTTTTCGGTATCATTGCTGAAGGTGTACTTAAACTGGAATCCCTGCATCTTCATCAATGTAGTTGTTGCATTGTCTAAGATATATGTATCCACGTAGTTATGTTTTTCCACTGTATCTGCTCCACTCTGAGACAGTGTTATCTGGAAGTTTTTTGCCTCCTGATACTGTTGGTCGGTTATATAGCCCTGAGCTTTCATGTTATCAAGTATCAGGTTTTTCCTTGTTTGTGTATTATCAAAATGTGTCAGGGGATCATACAAGGTCGGGTTATTAGGTATAGCACTTAAAAATGCTGTCTGCGCCAGATTCAGGTCTGAGGCTGATTTGCCGAAATATTTTTTTGAAGCAGCTTCAACACCATATTCTCCATTTGCAAAATATATACTGTTTAAATAATATTCAAGTATCTGGTCCTTGCTGTATTTCTGCTCCAGCATAACAGATATGAATATTTCTTCCACTTTTCTGGTATAGCTTGTCTCAAATGTAAGAAATACATTTCTTGATAACTGCTGGGTAATGGTACTTGCACCTTGAGTTATTTCCCCTTTATTCTTTATAAGCTCAACCGCTGCACGCATATTGGCAGTTAAATCTACTCCTTTATGAGTAAAGAAATTCTTGTCTTCTGTTGAAACAAAGGCATTTTTGAAGTTATCCGGGATCTGGCTGGCTGTCAGGTAATATTCATCCTTTGTACCAACAAGCTTAGTCAAAAGCTCATTCTTATTATCATAAACCAGAGTTGTTTGAGAGCTTTTGAAGGTATTATCCTTTATCCCGGCAACTTTGCTGCTTGCATCATCATACAAGGCTTTTACCTTGGGATAAAAATAAATTGAAAAACCAATTAAGACTATAAGTAAAAGCAGAAACGTATATTTTAAAAATTTAAGAAACTTTCTCATGCATTATGCATCCTTTCTATTCTTTGGTATAAAGCTAAAGTTACATATAATATTTTATTCCTAAAGAGGCGTTGAGTAAAGAAACAAATTCGTAATAAATTTGTGAAAATTAAAAAGAATTAGAATAGAAGTGAAGAATATTTGGGATCCAAATTAGTTTGACAACCATGTAAAAATATAATAAAGTATACATATAGAAGACGAAGGCGTTTTATAGAAATATAAGACGCCTTCGTTTTTTGCATTTTGATGGAGATAATATACACTAAAGAAATAGAGAGGTAAGGATTATGAGGATATTAGTAAGAGAACCGATGGAGCCATTAGTGCTTAAAGAGATTAAAGGTACTACAGAGGATTTTGAAAAAATAGTAGGGGGACGTCTTGAGGTAATACCTGTGTTTGAAGGCGTGTACTGTATAATGAACGAAGATGGTGAAGGAACAGACGGAAACTATTATCATGATGATTATGGAGTTGTGGTTGGTACTGTTGCCTTTGTTTCAAAAGATGGGGACAAGTTTGTTTCCCTAACAGATAAGCAGCTGCAGGAAGTATGTGATTACATAGGATTTCCGGTAATAGAGGAGTAATTATTTATAGTAAGGGGTTGTATTTCAGAATACGACCTCTTATTTTTTTGCTTACTTCGTTAATTCATCAATAGAAATTATTCGAAAATAAATATTGACATTAATAATCAAAGTACATATAATGAAATAAATTAAACTAGTAAACCTACAGAAATAGTAGGTAATTGTTTTAGGGATAAATATATAATTATTGAAAGTAAAAAATACGGGGCGACAACTATAGGTATATAAAATACAGATTGAGAGAAATAAAAAATATCGGGTGTAAAGTTTAATAAATTTATGGAGGGTGTTAATATGTCAAAGATAGCAAAAAGTTTAGTTGAATTAATAGGAAATACTCCGCTTCTGGAACTGTCAAATTATAATGCGGAAGAAGGAGCTGGTGCAACTATAGTTGCAAAACTGGAGTACTTTAATCCGGGAGGCAGTGTAAAAGACAGAATCGGGTACGCCATGATAAAAGATGCTGAAGAAAAAGGCATTATCAATCAGGATACGGTAATAATTGAGCCAACCAGCGGTAATACAGGTATAGCATTAGCTTATGTAGCTGCAGCAAAAAAATACAGGCTTATACTGACAATGCCTGAAACAATGAGTACTGAAAGGAGAAACCTGTTAAAAGCTTTGGGGGCTGAATTAGTTCTTACACCAGGTGCTGAAGGAATGAAGGGCGCCATAAACAAAGCAGCAGAACTTAAAGAGCAGATACCAAATTCAGTAATACTGCAGCAGTTCAATAATCCTTCAAACCCTGAAATTCACAGAAAAACTACAGCAGAAGAAATCTGGAGAGACACTGATGGAAAAGTTGATATATTCATAGGCGGAGTTGGTACCGGAGGAACTATTACAGGAGTTGGTGAAGCTCTTAAACAAAAAAATCCTGATATAAAAATTGTAGCAGTTGAACCGGCAGATTCTCCGGTAATATCAGGAGGAAAACCTGGTCCCCACAAAATTCAGGGAATAGGTGCAGGATTCATACCTGAAAATCTGAATACTTCAATACTGGATCAAGTATATCCGGTTAAGAATGAAGATGCTTTTAAAGCTTCAAGAAAACTTGCAGCTGCAGAAGGTTTACTGGTTGGTATATCTTCAGGAGCGGCAGTTCACGCGGCAACTGAGCTGGCAAAAAGACCGGAAAACAAGGGCAAGACAATTGTCGTTCTGCTTCCTGACACAGGAGAAAGATATTTGTCAACAGTCCTTTACCAGCAGTAATAGTAAAATACCAGAATAAGCAACAACTGGCTCGGCACTGCTTAAAATTAAGAAGTGCCGATATTATTATAGAAAGGAAGTGAGCATAATGGGAGTTGTGATTGTAGGAGGAGATAACATTGAAATGATAAACTGTCATCTCTGCAAGAAAGGTTTTTGCATTGTAAAGCATATAAGCGGAAGAAAAAATAATCATAAACATATTGAAATACCAAGAAAAGCTGATCTGGTAATAATTTTTATCGATTTTGTCAATCACAAATTATGCGAACACATAAAGAAAGAATCAAAACGGCTTGGTATTAAAACCATTTACTCAAAAAGAGCATGGTCTTCTGTAGAAAGTTTGTTATCATAAAGCTGAAATAACATATTGTTCTGAAATAATTGCGGAAATTTTGAACAGGACAAATTGACTCTCTCGAAATATGTATTAATATAGGACTGCTGTTATTCTTAGGGAATAGCGGCAGTCCTTTTGCTATTTATATTTCATTGGATTATATTAACTGATAAAATGGAAACAGAAAGTACAGAAAAAAGAAGGGAATAAGCTTAATGAAAGATATCAGAAGCCTGGGAAGGAAGAAAGTGACTTTATCAGAAATAGGAGATTTCTATAAAATAAATGAATACAAGGAACTTTATGAGACAGTTGTAAGTCTTATTCAGGAGGGAATACTGAAGCCTGTCAAAAAAAGCGGTACAAATGGAAAAAGTCCTGCTTTATTTTTATCATACTGGGTAGAATTGATAAAAGAGGATAATACAGAATTTCTGGATGAACTTAAGTACCTGTTGAATCCCAAGCTGGACACAGGTTATTATATAAACAATATACCAAGATATAAGGAAGACCGTGATTATATTATCATGCTCAGCGAATATCTTACAAACAGCCTGGACAAATTGGAGAACAGGATATCCCTGAATGAAAGAAGTTTTGAAATATGGGGCAGGGAGAAATTCCTCTCAGGTGAAGGAGGGAAAAGGATAATCAGAAATCTGGGACTCACAGAAGAATATTTGAACTATTATCACACAACAGTGCCCTTGGCCTGCTATTCCCACAGCAAGAAGACTCCGCAGAATGTCCTTATACTTGAGAATAAAGACACCTTTTACAGTATGAGAAAGCACCTTCTTGAAAACAATAATATTATTTTCAACACTGAAATTTCCACCCTTGTTTATGGTGGGGGCAAGAATATACATAAGAGCTTTGAGGATTTTGACATCTGTGTGGAGCCCTATATTTCAAACAATCAGAACACAATATTATACTTCGGAGACCTTGATTATGAAGGTATCATAATTTACGAATCATTAAAGAGGAGTTTTAAAAATAAACACAGGATACGTCCTTTTATTGAAGGTTATATTGGGATGATTGACAAGTATGAAAAGATGGACATTTCATTGCCAAAGACAAAGGAAGGTCAGAACAGGAATATATCAGAGGAATTCTTAGGGGAATTTGAAATGAGTCACCAGGAAACAATAATGAAAATCCTTCAGGCGGATGAATATATTCCCCAGGAAATATTGAATATAGGAGATTTTTAAGAGATTATGGATTACGAGTTTTTGAACAACTTTGATGTAAGAATGAAGAGGGTGGGGACCTATGCCCTTCTTTACAGGAACAGCATGCAGAAGACAACATGGAAAAAGTACGGCTTTGATGAGTTTGACGAACAGACGAACATGATTTTTGCAGTGCTTCTGTATGTCATGGAGCAGTCCCTGAAGGAGGAACCATGCACCCTTGATGATATAGGCATCTTTATTGACAGCATCAATATGGATTATATGAAAAAGCCTCTGTCCTATGACGAATGCAAGGAGCTGGCGGATTTTATTGTAAATACTGTTTTGTGCGATGACGGTAATGCCATGTATTTCAGAGGATATGATTTTTCAGAGAAGGAATACAAGGAGATAAATATAAGCTTTCTGAACAATGAGATTATATATATTGATGACACTGTGAGAAGAACAAGCTATAAGCTCTCCAATGACGGATATTCATTGCTGCTGTCAACCTTGGAAATGGAGGCCAACATGAGGCTGACCATTCATGAGTTCATTTTCAAGATGCATATGGAAAAGCAGAGCTATGACAAGGCTGTGGAGGATGTTAAGAACATTTTCAACCTCCTGAGGATTCAGCTTCAGAAGATGCAGGAAGCCATGTTAAGGATAAGGCAGAACGCCCTTTCATATTCCGTTCAGGAGTACAGGTCCCTTATGGAGGAAAATCTCAATTCTCTTGATACGACAAAAAGCAAGTTTGACAACTACAGGAACCATGTAAAGGAAAGAATAGAGGAATTCCAGGAGCAGGATATCAATATAAAGAAGCTGGAAAAGGCGGAAAGGGATAACCTTGGTTATCTTAAGGTCATTGAGGGATATCTGTCCCGAGCCATAGATGAGCAGCAGAAGATACTTCTTGCCCACTTTGATCTGAAGGATGTTTATGCCAGGGAGCTTGAAGATCTGGCGCAAATGTCCCTCATCAAGAGGTTCAGCATAAGAACGGAGCTGTATGATGAGGTTCTTAAAGATTCAGGGAAGCTGGAAAATCTCCATCTGCTTCTGAAGCCGCTGTTTATGAAAAAGGCGGAAAAGACATATAACATAAATAAAGCGCTGCAGTACCAGAAGCCTGTAAAGAAGAAAGAAACTGAAGAGGATGAGGATATGCTTTCCTTTGACCAGGAGGAATGGGAAGCTGAGCAGATAAGATTAAGAAAGGAAAAGCTCAATAATTACAAATATTCCTTAAAGGTGATACTGAAGCTTGCCCGGGAAAAGGGAGAGATTTCCCTGAAAGAAATAAGTTCCATTGTGAAAAATGATAAAAAGATGCTTCAGGAGCTTATCCCAACGGTGGAAATATTCAGGGAGATAGTCATTGAGCTTCTTAAGAACAGGTCGGTGAATGTACAGGAGCTGAGAGAGGAAAAAGAAAAATTTACGGATGAGTGGGCACCTCAGTTCCAGCTTAATGAAAGCATCCTTACCATAGCTGAGGAGGATGAAGACCTTAAGGATATAGCTTATGTAAATATACGGAAGTCAGATGAAACGGAAAAAGTGAAATTCAGTGAGTTAAGAAGCGATAACGGAATTGTAAAGGTGGTAACCTGTTCCAATGTAGTATTTGAGGTAAAAAGGAGATAAAAGCATGTCATATGAAATGGAAGATATAAAATACAGCCATAAGATCTTTTATTATCTGCTGAAAAATGGAGAGCTTAGTGAAGAAAAGGAAAAGGAGCTCTTCAGGGCCTATTCAGAGAACGAGAGAGTCATGAACCTGGTGAAAGAGCAGGGGAAAGCTGGAGAATGCATCGTTGAGAAATACGGCGGGACAATATACATGATTCCAAATGAGGATAATGATTTTCTGGGATATTCCAAGGGAGATCTCAAGAGCGAGCTTTGCAGAAGCGGCGCCAACGACAAGGATTACTATTTGTCGCAGTTTGTAATAC
>JBEHWK010000163.1:0-6917 GCA_040217795.1 Clostridiaceae bacterium | reverse complement strand
TTAACAACTTTAAATTTACCAGTCTGGATATTTCCGCTTAATACTGCTTTATTAATTAAAGTTGAAGTAGGAACATCAGTAATATCAGTACCAATAAAGCTGTATTGTCTTGAAGGTCCGGTGGCTCCGGATACAGGCCCTCCGCTGCAGCATGACGGTGCACCGGCTGAAGGTATGGATGGATCAGCTTTTGATGTATCCACTGTGTCAAGTTTATCTACAACTTTTATGACCCCTCTTATCATACCCATCCAGCAGCTGAAGTTTATATCCTTATCACCTGGAGTGAACTCTATGACATTTTCTCCGCTCTTTATTTTCTTTTCGATATTTAATGCGGGAGCTGCTATAGCATTGTTGCAGGAAGTAATCTGTTTCCCGTCTATGATCCACTTAACTGGTATTCCTTTCTGAACGTAAAAGGCATTGGGTGTATAACCCCTGTTATCAGCGGTCATGTTAATGATCTGAACTCCATCCTTTATAGTTGCTTTAGCAACATTTGAATTAGAAGAGCTGCCTGAATTTGAACCAAGGCTCTTTGAACTATCAGTAAGTGCAGATACAGGATTAAGATTAATACCAGCCAGGGTAAATCCTCTGTTAGCCATTATCAGACCAAGAACTATAATCAGGACTCCACTGAGTTTAAATATCTTTTTAGTATACCCTTTACTTAGTAATCCTGACAGGGCACCAAAAGTAAGCATAAGGGGAACAGTTCCTATTGAGAATACGAACATAGCTAATGCCCCTTTTGCAGCACTTCCGGTACCAAGTGCAAATAACTGCATTGTCTGAAGGGGCCCGCAGGGCATAAGTCCGTTTAACAGTCCGACAATAAAAGGTGAACCGGATTTATTCTTAGCCTTGCATGCTATGTGGGGCAATCTGATATTGAAACGTCTGAACAGACTGAAGCCTGCCATATTAAACCCCATCATAAGCATAAATACTCCGGCAGCTACCTGCATAACTGCTTTTGCAGTAATGGAAAGTGAAAACACTGACCCCACTGAACCTATTATCCCACCCAGGATAGTATAGGAAATAACCCTTCCGGAGTTATATAGCAATGCGGGCAGAACAGCATGAAATTTGTTAGTGCTTTCTTTTTTTATGCTTTGGGAAAGCATTATTCCTCCACACATACCTACACAGTGTATTGAAGTAAGGATACCAACAACAAAAAGTACTGCATAAGAAGCATTTGTAAGCTTCGATTCCATATCAAATCCGCTGGTATTAATCCCAAGCAGCACTATGGCAGCTGCAATTATAACAATTCCAATAAACTTATATTCCTTTGAGGTTTCAGTATTATATCCTGCTTTTTTTATTGCCTCCTTAATTTCAGCAAGACTGCACAGCTGATCATCAAATTCCACAACAGCAATCTGACTGCTGTATTTAACATCGGCATTCAGCACTCCATTTAATTTTCCAATAGCTTTTTTCACTCGATTTTCGCAAGAAGTGCAGGTCATTCCATACACCATAATCCTTTCTCGCTTGATACTCATAAAAATCCTCCTCGTTACATTAAGATATAGTTAGAGTATATAAAATAGATATGTTATTCATATGAAGGTGGAATAAATTTAAGTTACTTAATAAATAAAAATGATAATTTTGGAAAAAGTATTAAATCTACATATGTTCTTTATAAGGTTGGGTTAGTATATACTTGGAAATACTAAATTTTAAGGAGTTGCAATTTTATGAAGAAAACAAAAATGCTAGCAGGTTTACTTATTACGGTATTATCGGCAGCATCCTTTATAGGGTGCAGCAGATCACAGACTGGTAATGAGCAGGCAGACAAGGGATTGAAGGCTTTTAATGAAATCGTTAAAGCATATCCGGGGAACAAGGGCTTTCATAATGCACTGAAGCATTGGGGATTTAAGCTTCCTACTGGTGAAAAATTTGAGTGGAGCAAAGACATGTCAGCAAATAAAGCTGACTACGCTATGGTTGTTTTGGCAGACCCTCTTATAAAGGCTGGGCTTGATGTTACAAAATTAAACCAGGATGAATGGATATATGAACCGGCAAAAAAAGAGGATGGTCAGGACTTGCCCAATCGTTTAATAAAGCCTTACAATGTAAGTGATAAGAAGCAGGATTCAAGCGGGTCGGAGGATGCAATGAGGAGACTTCTTAAGGCAGATCCAAGTATATTAAAATATCACCAGGAGCAGCAGCATTACAGGCTGATACTTGGAGAAGGAAATGAAGTTCAGTGGACTGAACAGCTGGGGATAAATGATGCAGATATGATATTTGTCCTTAAAGCTGAGCCGCTTATTAAAGCAGGACTGGATGTTAATAAACTTGAAGGCAGCGGATGGGTATTCAGAGAAGCAGGCAAGGATGATACGGGAATGGGAGAGAATCCGGCGCAAATAGTTAAAATATTTGATATAAAGAAATAAAAGTTTTGCAGTTGATTAGAGTTTTTGAATAGTTAAGTGAATATGAAGAATATGGAGAAAGTGCATTTCCAGGCCATGGAACTGCACTTTATTCATGTCAGTATCAAATAATACATGTTAAGTAGGTTATGAATTAACCATAGTTTTATATATAAGTGATTAATAAGACTTTAATATCAATTCCATCTGAACGGCTTAAATACCATCCGGTTTTTTTATTGCCAAATCTTACGATATTATTAATACCAATGGATTATTTTCTGGAATTACTCAGTTATTGTCAGGTAAAATCATGCTAAAAGCAGAAGATTTATCAATTTTCAACCTTGAATATTAAGAACGATTTTCATAATATATTCACTTACCTGATCCCTTATACCTGTTAAATAAATATTATCAGGTATTCTATCCCCATTTACATCCCGGAATATAAAAGAAACTACGCGCTCATCTACTGCATTTTCTCTGAAATATAAATTGTACATAAGGACTCCTTTTATTAAAGTTCTGTATATTATTTTATGACCCGGTGTGAAAATATGCTACAGGGTTACTTACCAACTAATTTGGTTGATATATTTACAAACCTTAGTAGTTGAAGAGCGGCATTTGCACATATAATTCCATAACCCCAGGCAGGATCGGGATAAATAATCTCTGCCCTTTCTCTTTCACATGTTTTTAAAAGATAGTACTTCATTCTGTCTCCATATAAAAATGGATCATTTCCTTTTATGATTCCCCACTCCAAAAGCAGAGCACATATGCCGGCAGCATGGGGGGCAGCCATGGAAGTGCCTGATTTAGCGTCAAACCCTCCTCCAGGCACTGCGGAAATTATTCCTTCTCCTGGTGCAGCCAGATCCGGTTTTATAAAAGCTCTGTCAAAAAGTTTTCCCCTTCCGGAAAAAGAAGAGTAGGCATTTGTCATATAGTTATAGCTTCCTACAGAAATAACCCCCTGTACCGTAGCTGGAATCCCTAAAGTATTATAGACATCAGGAATGAGAAACCTTGTTTTAGGATTTAATGTTTCTGTTATAGGAAGCCACATATCAAAGGTTCCTGCATATTTATTCTGTGTCATTAATGTTATTTTCCATTCTCCTCCGGGAAGAGATTCTCCTGAGGGAATAAGACTTATTATAATTTCTCCCTGTATATCAAAGGGTTTAGGTCCAGAATTATAAATGATGCATCTGTCTTCCCCTATATTAAATTCTGTATAGCCTTCAGTAAGTTGAATCTCAGCTGTTTTTTGACCTGAAGGATTGGTTACAATTATGGAAAGCTCAACAAGAAGGGTTTTATAAAGCTGCAATATCAATGTTGGTTCACCTGCTGAAACCCCTACAGGTATTTCAATTGCCTCACTTAAATAACCTCCCGCATGATGTCCCGCATCGCCCTCATTTCCAGCTGCTATTACAATAACTACTCTTTCAAGTTTGGTTATTGTTTCTATATATTGTTCAAGGAGACTTGTTCCATTATGAGCTCGGTCATTTGTACTGAGGCTTATGTTTATGACAAGTGGTTTATTTAACTCAGATGCTTTATCAATAAGAAACTTTATACCTCTCATTATTTGCGTACTTAATGCAAAATTGGCAAAGCCTGCTCTTGTTGTTTTTACCATGGCTATTGAACTTTTGTATGCAACACCATAATATTGTCTTGGAATGTTTCCCCCCCCCCGCAGGCTATTCCGGCAACGTGGGTTCCGTGCTCTGCGGGATCACCAACATCAACTATAAAATATGGGTCCTGTGCAGCTAGTGCTTGGGTTATCTATGCCTGTATCGATAAAGCCCACCAGGACCCCTTCTCCGCTTACCTGAAAATTACTCCAGGCAGCAGGTGCGCATACAGCCCTGTTGCTGTTGAAGTCGGTTGTATAGACAACCTTCGGCAGTTCAGCATATTGAATCCCCTGAATTTCAAAGACCTTTTTCAGGTCGGAAGCCTTTATAGTTATAATACCAAACCCAAAGCCCAGGTTTTCAAGGATGCCCCCTATCTTTTCTACAGAACTTTTCACTATATCCAGATTTTCTCCGAATAATACTGTTATTTCTATGCTTCCTTGATTTATTTTTTCATTTTCTGCAAGGGATGTTATTTTATATGCCAGCTGTTCAGGCACCTTGCTCAATAAATTAAGATCAGCGCCAAATATAGTCCTGTCTATGTTAATCGCCTCCAAATATTATTATATAGAAAGCAAAAATTCTTTTACATTCTGCTGTCGCGGCTCTCGGCTCTATTTCCCAAGAGCCGCTCCGCACAATGTAAGAACATTAATGCTTTCTATATAGTATTTAAGTAAAATATTTTTATTTACTATAATAAGCATAAAAAGCGCAGGTAATATATAAGTAATTCTTTCGTTTTGACTTATTATCTTGACTCCAGTACCGCTATAGCTTCCAAAGCAGGAGATTTTCCAACTAGTCCAACTGCATAGACAGTATAGTAATTATTGGGATCCAGTTTAACATTTGGAACAGTTAATACCACATTGTCAGTGCCAGCAGGACTGACTATGAAGGTATACATTCCAGCAGGAATGCAAGCATAATTTGAAATGCCTTTATAAGCAACATTATTAAATACTCTTGTTCCATTTGATAGTTTTATATCAACAGCTGGTGCGTTTGGAGAAAGATGAATAAATCTTACACAAGATCTGCCGGAATCCTGACGAGTGATTGGTTCAGGAATTATATATAAACTAATATTTGGCAGAGTTCCTATTGCGGCTACATTAAGTATAGTTTTTTCAGGAATATATACATTTGTATTTATCACAGGGTTTGTTATTTGTCCTGAAGGATAAACCTTAATATTGTAGCTGCCGGGAGGAACAGGAAGATATTGTGATAATTCCTTATAAGCAAGATTTTTCACAATAAGATTCCCATTGGCATAAATATCTACAGCTGGCGCATTAGGGGAGGCATGGATTACCCTGATAGTAGAATTCATTTGCTCAGTTCTATAGTGATAATTTGGCATGTAAGCATATGGATGGTGAAACATAGATTTTCTCCTTTAATTTTTAATCAATATTATAATATGAAATAAATATTGAAATGTTAATTCTAGTCTTGAAAATACCTGGGTGTTTTGTGTGATGATATAAAGGATATAAAGAAGGAAAGGTAGGATCTGTACTTTATTACTTTTTAATTTTAAATATTAAGTACATAATAATATTTTCAATGATTAGCCCCAAAGAAAAAAGCATATTCATTGGTATATAAAATAAATATTCCAGTTCTCCTTCACCGAGACCAAAGGCTCCTCTAGAAGTATTTATAATTCCTGCATTTATTAATATCATTATCAACGGGATATTTAGTAGTACAAGACAAATCCATATTATTATATTGCTCATTGGGATAAATTTTGTTTTTGTTATTCCTGTAATCCCACAATACAACAAGAAGGCCGATAGCAATACCAAATGGCAACCCAGAGCCCAATCCGCATAACCGATATACTCGGCATTTAATAAAAATATTGCAAAATAGAATAAGTAAATAAAACAGATGGTTTTGAGTTTCAATTTAACACCTCCAAATATATAATATTTAAGTTCATATTCCTATGTAATTTTAACAAATTATGGTTTTTGATCCTATTTTAGTATATAGCATCCCCATCGCCACAAGCAAGTGCATATATACTTTTATTTATTATAGGTTCTTTAATCTCTTGCCCCACTTTGTTACAGATTTGGTACTCTTTTATTTACAGTGAGGAGGCTGCTGAACCTAGTTTGAAATACATTTTCATTGCCAATATAATAGAAGTATAGAGAATTGACGTAGCATCAATAAAATAAATATACTTGTTAAAAGAAGGTATAGAAAATTAACTTTGAAAAGCAATGAAAAGGAGTGGAATAAGATGAGAGCAGCCCTTTGTCAGATGCATATTGTCTGGGAAGATAAAATCAAAAATTATGAAAAAGCCGGATACTACATCAAGGAAGCCGTTTCTAAATCGGCACACATTATTCTGTTCCCGGAAATGAGCTTTACAGGCTTTTCAATGAATATAGAGAAAACAAAAGAGTTGAAGGAAGAGACTGTTGGCGTTATGAGAAAATATGCTGAGGAATATGGTATTAATATTGGTTTTGGCTGGGTTAAGGGAAATGGAGTCAAGGCTGAAAATCACTACACTATTATCAATCCCAAAGGAGAGATTATATTAGATTATATAAAAATTCATCCCTTTAGTTATTCCGGAGAGCATAAGTTTTTTATATCCGGGAATGAACTGAAGTGCTGCAATGTAAAAGGCATTGGATTAAGTGCCTTTATTTGTTATGATTTAAGATTCCCTGAGGTGTTCCAGGCTGTATCCAAAAATGTATCCATTATTATTGTTCCTGCAAATTGGCCGGAAAAAAGGAGAGAGCACTGGAGATGCTTACTGAAAGCACGAGCTATCGAAAATCAGGTTTAT
>JBEHWK010000162.1:0-6931 GCA_040217795.1 Clostridiaceae bacterium | reverse complement strand
CGGAATTTGTCAAGCAAGTTGTCGCCTATTAAATTTTAGACATATCTATGCCAACTCTGTTTGAATATTCTGAATTTCTTTGTTATTTATCGGGTTTAATGATACATATTTGGGTAATTCCCATTTTCTAATTTCTTTGCTCCAGCGTTCAGGATGTTTTTCTTTTGCCATTGAATATACTTGTTTTCTTTTTTCTATAATATTTTCAGACAAGTCATAATGTCTCTGGTATGGGGTCAAATACTGGATGCCGCTATGTAAATGGACATGGTTATACCAATATACAAATTTTTTTACCCACACTCGAGCATCTTGCAATGTTGCAAACCCATTGCCCGGAAATGAGGGAATATACTTCATCGTTTTAAATAAAGACTCTGAATAAGGATTATCATTGCTTACCCTCGGTCTTGAGAAGGAACTTTGAACACCGAGTTTCTCTAATGTTGTAAGGAATGTTGCAGCTTTCATGGGACTGCCATTATCAGAGTGAAGTACTAACGGTCTGCCTTTTATTTTTTGAGCAAGAAGCGCTCGTTTTACAAGAATCTCAGCATATTCAGCCTTTTCTGTTTCCCAAACTTCGTACCCTACAATGAATCTGCTGAACATATCCAGAATGAGATACAGTTTAAAGTACTGGCCTTTAATTGAACCGTTAATCCATGTTATATCCCAAGTCCAAACCTGATTTTGTGCTGTTGCTATGTGTGTCGGAGCAACTCTTTTCGATGGCTCCTTTGTTTTAGCCCTGTGGGTGTTTTGTTTTACTTCTTTAAGTATTCTGTGAATTGTAGATTCAGACGCCAAATAAATCCCTTGGTCAGCAAGTTTCGGAACTATTTGTCCAGGCACTAAATCGGCATATTCACTGCTGTTGATAACCTTAAGCACTTCTGTTTTTTCTTCATCACTCAGCTTGTTTTTAGGAGCTTTTCTTAAGGTTATAGGGCGTCTATCTCCTAGAGATTCAGAGTCCTTTGCCCATCGTTGATACGTTCGGGGAGATATCCCCAATTCGAGACAAATCGGTCGCAGCCGCGCTCCGGATCTCATAGCTTCATGGATCAGTTCTAATGCTGTTTTGCGATCTGAGGTACTGATCATTCTTCCTCTTTGTCCCCCCAAATCGCTTGGACGTTTTTTCTTAAAACTAATAGAGCAGCAGCTTCAGCTAAAGCTTTTTCTTTGATTCTAAGCTCTTTTTCAATTTTTTTGATTTTTTCTTTTTCTTCTTTCAATTCAGTTTTTAATTTTTCGGGATCTTCTTTATGGCTACTATTGTTAGCATTCATGCATTGTGATTTCCAAGCTTTAATATCCTCTGTGTAAATTCCTTTCCTTCTGCAATATTCCCCAAGTTCCTGCTCGTTTAAGGAAGCGGTCTCAAGTACCATATGGAATTTATCCTCAGATGTCCATTTCCTCTTTGAACTTGTGGTTTCCATTGCATTTGCTGCATCTTTAATCCAGTTGTAGATTGTTGCTTTATTTATCTTCTTTTCCTTTGCAACTTTTAGCACACTTTCTTTTCCGGGCCCTGTGACTCTTGCGAGTATTTCTTTCTTTGTTTCTTCAGAGTATCTTATATTATTCATGTATTTATTTTCTCCTCTCGTAGAGTCTTTTAAGTATATTATACTAAAATTTTCTCTACGACAACTATCCTAACATATAGGGCTGTGATATAGTTGCAGATTTTATATCATAATCTGATGATATCTCCCTATGAAGCTTTATTTTTACATTTTTCAGCTTTGGTATTCTTATATGGCTGTTATCAATAATCCTTATAGTACCTTTCTGATTGTTTTCTGATTGCTCTTTATCAGGATATAGACGGTATCTGTATGCTTTGTTCACACCTTCTCACCTTGACTTTCGATATATTTTCCAACTACTTCAATGGGGGCTCCACCTGTAGTCAATAGACAAAAAAAGAGATATTATATTTGGGTGATATGTACTGGAAAATTTCTTTCATTCTTTCTGATATTGTATTATCAATTCCTTTACGCCTATATTTTACCACCAATACAAGATGGTAATACATCAAGAATACTGAATGGTTATTATTATCTAACTGCATGTATACACTTGCTTTATATTTACTACTGAATATATTCTAAGTGTGTCATATACCCGGGTATTCCTCAAGGGGTAACAATTCATCCCCTACCTATGTTCTCACTTCGTGAGTAAGGTAACTTAGAGGTAGGGGACTTCTTGTGCTTTAGGTTAGATATCCTATGATACGAATAAAATTATCACTGATTTTAACCCCAAAAAATATAAATTCAATTTTTCAGTATAAGAAAACTTCCCCAATCACCATATATCTTATGTGAGGAGGTGATTTCCATGGAAGTAAATGAACTGATTAATATCATCGGGAATGTGGGGTTCCCTGTTGCCATCAGTGCCTATTTACTGATCCGTCTTGAAAAAAACATAGCAGGTCTCACAACTTCCATAAACAGGCTCAATACAATCATTTCGGCCAAGCTTGGGATTGTTATAGACAATGGAAATGATGACCACGCTGCATAAATTCACTAAAAATATTGAGAGCCTCCTGTGCATCAGACATGGGGGGCTGTTCAATTTCTCCGGCGGGTTGCGATGATGTATCTGAACCGATTTGCGTTTACTTCCTTAAAGGGGTATGGATATTCAAATGATTACCCGGCCAAGTTGGGTACTAATAGAACAGTTCCAATCATATTCTTATAAAAGAAAAGAATAAGAAGGAGTGTAAATTTAGTTGATAAAAGTTAAAGTTGGTTTACGTCCCATTGTCAGTAAGATAAATTTGCCCACTGTCTTGAAAACGGCTATACTTCCGGGTGACTCAATGGAAAGATTATTTATTGCAACCCAGGTAGGAGAGATTTTTTACATAAGAAACGGAGTTATAGGAACTTTTTTGGATATTCGCCCGCGAATCATAAAACTGGGTACTTCTTCAGGCGGATATGATGAACGGGGATTGATAGGGATGGCTTTTCACCCCGAATTTCATTATAATGGTCTGTTCTATCTTCATTATTCAGCAGCCGGAACACAAGGTCCAGGTGTTAAATCTATTAAGCCTGACCCGTGTGACCCCGGAACCTTAAACCTGAAGTGGTTAAACAGAGAAACTCAATATGATCATATTGATACTGTTGAAGAATGGATTTTAAGATCTAATGGTCAACCTCAAAAAAGGCGGACATTACTTAATTTAAGAAGACCATTTCTTAACCATAATGGTGTCAATAGCTTAAACTTTTCACCTGAAACAGGAAAACTGATTTTAACAACCGGAGATGGCGGAGCAGGCTATGATCCGTTTAATTTAAGCCAGAATGATATGGAAATCGCAGGTAAAATAATTGAAATTGATGTAGTTAAGAATACATTTGTCAGTAATCCACCGGTAGTCACACGT
The DNA here is from genome assembly GCA_040217795.1 of Clostridiaceae bacterium. Taxonomy (GTDB): domain Bacteria; phylum Bacillota; class Clostridia; order Clostridiales; family Clostridiaceae; genus Clostridium_T. The sequence goes on along the minus strand of JBEHWK010000162.1, from coordinate 3,498 downwards.
TTTAATGAACTTCCCGCATCTGTTCAGGAAGCACTTACGGTAATTGCCAAAGGGGTTCGCAATATACCAGGCATTTCTTTTCAAAGGTTCTATAATCAATTTATAAAATATGTTGGAAATGTTGGACAGGATTTAGTAGAGTCCATTTTTTCATTTGTTCATTATAGACCAATACCAGTTACACAGCTGGTTCAAGCTTCCTTAATGAGAGCTGAACTGGACAAGGAAGGATTTGTTAACTTTGGCTGGCGAGGATGGGAAGGCGCATTTCCTACTCCCATTATAAGGAGCTGCTCTGCAAATCCGGTTTTGGATGAGAAAACAATCGCTTATTACAATGAAGCGGTAGAAACTTCTGTGCCCCGTCTTCAGCCTCTAGTCAGTTATTTTCACAAAGATCCCCAACCCGATAAGTTTGGAGGAACTGCACTTACAGGAGTCCAGCCATATATGGGTAATGGAATCCCCGGCTTAAAGGGAAGTATTGTGTTTACCGATCTTGCCCGGAATGAAGAATCTCAGCCTCCTGTCAGAGGGGTTTTAGCATATACCAGTGGAAGAACAGATGGTAAACTAAATGATTTTAGTGTTATTGAAATCGACTATAATTTTGGGCCTCAAGCAGCTTATTATGTCAGTTTGGGAACAAATCTGAATCAAACCAGACTGTATTTAGGGGTTCATGGATCTATGAATGTGGCTGATTTTAACATAGGTACTGTTTTTGAAATTGTTCCATGATTCAAAACTATTATGAAAGACAAAAAGAAAAAGGTCCGATCTAGAAAGCGGCCCTGACTGGGCCGCCTTACTATCTTACTTCTTTTATTTAGCTCCTCAGGAGGAAGGAACCATCTTCCCTATTATAGGATTTCTGCAGACGATGACACCAACTGTTATAAATAAAACATCCGTTCCGGTACGAATAAAAAGATCTGAAGATAATTCAGCTATTACAGCGATAAAAAGATGATTCATTAACCAGTTCGATCCGAAAATGAATACTCCAAAAAATAAGGCCTGAGAAATGACAGACTTTCCTTTAATCCCCGGCTGCAATATAAAGTAAATTGCTCCTATCCATAATCCCATGCATACTGTCCAGATCAACATTCCAAGTGGATTTATCAGATATGCGGATTGGATATGAAACACAGAGTAAGTAAAGTATCTGCCTGTGATATAAAAAATTGCCACTACAATAACCTGCATGACATTTTGTTTTTTCCAATTTTCGGTTTCATCAGTTCCTGTAAAAATGCCGAGTAGAATTCCTGTCGTTAAAATAGGTAAAAAATCACCCAGACCCATTAGGAGTTCACTTAGCAAAGTACTATTATACAACAAAACAGATTCGAACATCCCTATAAGGTATAATCCGCCAAAAGAAAGACCATAAAAAAATCCTTTTGCCCATCTTTTCCCCGGTAAATGATTTTGAATAAGAAGAAAAACCAACGCCAGTACACTGAAAGTTAAAAGCTCCCAGCCAATAACTGCAGGGATCAGAATACCCTGATTAACAAAAATACTTGGCTTAAATAAGGATACATTTGACGAATTCAGCGGCGATATTATTGCGTGGAGAACCATATCCAAAAAACCACCAGTGAAAATAATCAGTATAACTTTCCACCAAACTTTTTTAGTTTTCATAGCTTAACACCTTCCCCTTAATTAATGATTTTATAAGAAGTTTTAGATTTGACAGGATCTTCATTTTTGTTTCTTCCTTACTTTGTCTTTCCCCTCGATGATTGATCCATTTACTTAATTCACCATGCAAATATGTAAGGATAATTTCACTTGTTAAATTAACTTTTTCTTCTGAAATTTTATTGTTGCATGCTTCTAAAAGTATGGCATTAAATCCTTTTCTTGGTTTGGATAACATTTCGTTTACTTCAAAGGATGGTTTTCCGCTGATAGATTCAAACCATATGAGTTTATACCAACCCGGATGTTCCATTGAAAAATCAATGATATTGGATAACATCAGATAGAATTTTTCTTCCGGATCTTTTACGTCAGCTAAATTTGTGTCAACATAATCGATCATTTTAAGCATGACTTGTCCTAGCGCTTCCCAGAAGATATCATCAAGACTGTTAAAATAGTTATATAAATTCGTGTGGGCACATCCAATATTCTTAGCGATTTCCCTTAAATTCACATCTTTAGTTCCTCTTTTTTCTTCAATTAAACCTAATGTAGTTTCAATTATAAGTTCTTTACAAATATTTTTTTTTATAATTTTCATATCATCACCTCAAGAGTATATTACCACTGGTAATATAGTAGCACAGTCAAATCTATTTGTCAATATATTCCTCTGCAACTAATAGAAACAAACTACATAGAATGCTTTTATTTCCTATCAACAATAAAAACAGTATTTTTTTCAAAAAAACCAAATGCAAAACCTAGCTTAAAATAGAAAGGCATATTTTCATAAGCATTAAAGCTGGTTCTATGTGACATACTCCCACCACCTACACTATGTTTAGAGGTGGGGGCTTCTTGGGACGTACCAGCTAACGCCAGCATTACTACCAAGCTATCCCCGTTTGCCCAACGGTTCTTCATATATTTTTAGGCTATGCCAAGCATACGGCAGCCTTCTTTTCGGATATTTATTGCCGCATTTATATCCCTGTCATGCATGGTTCCACAGATGCAAGTCCAAGCTCTATCTGCAAGTGTAAGCTCGTTATTGATTTCACCGCAAACATGGCATGTCTTGCTTGACGGATACCATTTATCAATAACTATAAGCTGTTTACCTTGCTCCCTGAGTTTGTACTCCAGAAATGTCCTAAGCATACCAAAACCATTGTCATTTGTTGACTTGGCAAGTTTTAGTCCCTGAGCCATTCCACGCATATTCAGGTCTTCAACAACAACTGCATCATAGGCATTGGCTATCTGCCTTGACTGCTTGTGCAGGTAATCCTTACGTTGATTGGCTACTTTTTCATGGAGTTTAGCAACTTTTTCGCGCTGTTTATCTCTGTTTTTACCGCCCTTCATCCTCTTGGAGAGTTTTCGTTGTTCTCTTTTCAGTTTCACTTCCATCTTGCGGTAATACTTCGGATAATCAGCAGGTATACCCAAATTGTCAATATACAGTGCTTTTGATGAATAATCAAGCCCTATAACATTGTCTGCACATGGAAGTACAGGTTGTGTATCAGTATCAAATTCCACAAGGACTGATATATAGTACTTGCCTGATGCTGCCTGTGATATAGTTGCAGATTTTATCTCATAATCTGATGGTATAGGGTTTCTTAGTGAAAACTTAATTTATGCATGTTGATTTCTTCGAGAGTTGAAAGAAGAAGCGGCATGCATAAATTAACATTTGACCTTGAAACCCTGTATTCGCCTGTGAAGCTTTATTTTTACATCTTTCAGCTTTGGTATTCGTATATGACTGTTATCAATAATCCTTATTGTTCCATTCTGATTGTTTGTAGTATATGATTTTCTATCTTT
>JBEHWK010000161.1:0-6949 GCA_040217795.1 Clostridiaceae bacterium | reverse complement strand
GATGGCTGCACCATCTCTCAAAAATGAAATGGTCGTTCTCCGTAATGAGTGCGATGTTAAGACTGAATCTCTTTACGTACAGGCCATTACCGGAATGGCTGGACAGACCGTACGAAACGCCGCCGGCGGTGCCGGTGCCGGTGCCGGAACAACAATTGATCTTCAGCTGAGGTATTGGACAGCCAAAGGCGGTCAAGAGGAAAATAACAAGTAAACCATGAAGTACAACCTGGTTTTAAATGCGTCCAAAAACGAGTTTCAAAGCCTTGCTATTACAGGAGGGCATTTTGAGATTTGAGCTATCTTGGACAGCAGTGAAAGATAATATGATATAATAAAACGACTTGGAGGTGGAAGAATGTATAACTTTTCTTGCTAATTATATGATGCATAATAAGATATTTAAAGAAACGGCTATAGAACCGTTTGTTTTGTTATGCAAATTGCAAGAAAGTTAAGTATTCTACACTCAATAATACATTACAGTAACCTTATGTTATGTATAACAAAAGGTAATAATAGTATTTGTTTTTGAGCCGTAAGAATTTACTTTCTTGCGGCTTTTAATATTTGTAAAAGAAAGGAAGATAAACGTGATAGACAATGATACTATGTCATTCATGACAAAATCCTTGCAGAGTTGGATAACATTATAGAGTAATTAATGCCGAAAACCGACTTTGCTTATAAAATTTTTATAATGTAAAGGAGGAAGAAATATATGTCCTTAATAAATGTTTCAAATCTAACTTTTTCATATGAAGGAAGTTATGACAATATTTTTGAAAATGTAAGTTTTCAGATAGATACAGATTGGAAACTCGGTTTTATTGGAAGAAACGGACGCGGTAAAACTACTTTCTTAAATTTACTGCTTGGCAAATATGCGTATTCCGGCAATATAAGTTCTACAGTTAAGTTTGAGTATTTTCCTTATGATGTGGAAGATAAGAGTCTATATACAATTGAAGTAATGAAGAGTATTTGTACGGAATGTATGGATTGGGAGATTTTTCGTGAAATATCATTGCTTGATGTTCAAGAAGATGCTTTATATCGTCCGTTTAATACATTGTCAAATGGTGAGCAAACAAAGGTCCTTCTTGCAGCTTTATTCCTTACAGCGAGTTGTTTCCTGCTTATTGATGAACCTACAAACCATCTTGACATCGATGCACGTAATGTAGTGCAAAACTATTTGAAACGCAAGAAGGGGTTTATTTTGGTATCTCATGATAGAAGCTTACTTGATCAATGTGTTGACCATATACTATCTATCAATAAAACGAATATCGAAATCCAAAAGGGAAATTTTACTTCTTGGTGGGAGAACAAAACGTTACAAGATAATTTTGAACTGGCAGAAAACAAGAAACTCCTTAAAGAAATAGGAAGGTTGTCTTATGCAGCAAAACGTAGTTCAAACTGGTCAAATAAAGTAGAAAAAAGTAAATATGGAACAACAAATTCTGGTTCAAAACTGGATAAGGGTTATGTTGGACATAAGGCTGCAAAAGCGATGAAACGTGCCAAAAATATTGAGTCAAGACATCAGGAAGCCGTTTTACAAAAATCAGAACTGCTCCACAACATTGAACAATATGATGACTTAAAAATTTCACCACTTGAATTTCACAAAGAGTGCTTAATAGAAGCGAATGATTTATCATTGTCTTATGGAGATAAAGAAGTATGCAGTAATCTTAATTTCAGAGTCAATATTGGTGATAGAGTTGCCATTATCGGAAAAAATGGGAGTGGTAAGTCTAGTATCCTAAAATTGATTAATGGAGATGATATTAAATTTACCGGAAATTTTATGCTAGCAAGTGGACTAAAAATTTCTTATATTTCGCAAGATACTTCATATTTAAAAGGTAATCTATCTGAATTTGCCTATAATAATAAGATCGATGAAACTCTATTTAAAACGATTCTTCGTAAACTGGATTTTAATAGAGAGCAGTTTGATAAGAACATGGTGGATTTTAGTGCTGGTCAGAAAAAGAAAGTACTAATTGCTAAAAGCCTTTGTGAAAGTGCACATTTGTATATATGGGATGAGCCATTGAACTGTATTGATATTTTTTCACGTATCCAAATTGAAAAAATGATTTTGGAATATTGTCCTACACTATTGTTTGTGGAGCATGATGATGCTTTTTGCAATAATATTTGTACGAAAAATATTAATTTAGGTTTGTAGAGATTTTGAGTTGCCACAATAACTAAAAGATATTTACATGAAAGGGTGAAGAAATGTTAAAACAAAAAGAATTAATTGCAAACGTTAAGAATCTTACTGAGTCAGATGAACGAATTACAGCTTGTATGATGTATGGATCGTTTACCAAAGGAGAAGGTGACCAATACTCTGATATAGAGTTCTATATATTTTTGAAAGATAGTATAACCTCGAACTTTGATTCATCCAACTGGTTGTTTGACGTAGCTCCGTACTTGATGCTTTATAAAAATGAGTACGGAACAGAGGTAGTTATTTTTGATAATCTTATACGTGGGGAATTTCATTTCCTTTCTGAAAAAGATATGAACATAATCCCCTCGTTTAAAGATTCAGGTTATATTCCTGATACGAAGGCTATGCTTATTTACGATGAAACAGGGCAATTAGAAAATTATTTATCAGAGATAAGTGGTGCAAGACCAAATAGACTTACTGAAGAAAATGCTAATTTTTTGTTGTGTAATTTCTCTAATCTATGGTTGATGGGAATCAACGTTCTAAAAAGAGGAGAATATGCTCGTTCATTAGAACTCTTATCACAACTTCAAAAAAATACACTACAACTTATACGTATGGCAGAAAAAAATGCTGATAATTGGCTAAACATGAGTAAAAACCTTGAAAAAGAAATTAGCCTTGAAAATTATAAAAAATTTGCAAAGACCACTGCTCGATTAGATAAGGTAGAATTATTTGAAGCCTATAAAAATTCTTTGCTATTAGTTATGGATTTGCAAAGTCACCTTATTGAACAATACAACTTAAAAGTTACACATGACATTTTAGAAAGATTGTTGAATTACATTAGTGAATAGGAGAGTAACGTTATTTACAGTATTGGGTACTGAAAATTAACAGCATACCTCAGTTTTTCAAAAAACAGCGAAGCCTATGGATATGTTTCCGTCTACCGATAGTGTAAAAAACGCAGTAGATATGTTTCCGAGAACGGACATAATCAAATGACATTCATTCTATCCTCTCAAGCCACGTTGAAGCGGTAGTAACTATGACAAAATGATCTGTCAGTTAAGCGATGCGGCCTGACGAATGGGTAAATCGATGAGCTATTAAATTTCAAGTGTATTTGGGCAGTTATAAAACTTGAATAAACGACCTGAGGTTTTATTTCCTATTTAAATATTGACAAAATAAATTGGTCTGATATCGCTCAGAAAGGGGAGCTTGAAACGCTATGACAAAGATGCCGGTTATATTCGTAGGGCATGGATCACCGATGAATGCAATTGAAGACAACATCTATAGTTTATACTGATCATCGGGAATAAGGAGAAAAAATGATGGATAAAGACATGATCTTTAATAAGTTTGGGCAATATTATTTTGCTGATGATATAACCTTCTTAATGGGGATCGATATACGTTTTGCCGATCATTTGGCTATTAGGATGAAGGATCGTGTTGTCTTAGAAACATGTACGGGCGGTGGATTCAGCACAATAGCAATGGCAAAATATGCAAATCATGTCTACACAGTGGAGATCGACGGTCTGCGTATAAAAGATGCTAAAAGAAATGCAGAAATTGCCGGAGTGGAGAAAAAAATAACATTCATCAACAACGACATACTATCCAAGCAAGTTGACAAAGCAATACCTGTGTTTTTTGCAAGCCTAAAATCCCCACTTTTGCAAAATAAATTCCCCAGGCACAGGGTGGGGAATTTCATCCCGCAGTTTTCATAAGTGAATCACGGACCCTGTTGCTCTGGCCATCAAATAAAAGCAAATAACTGTGATGTACTAGCCTGTCAATCATTGCCGCCGTCATCTGTTCATCGTAGAAGATGCCGACCCAGCGGCTGAATTCCAGATTGGTCGTTATTATCACACTCCTCCTTTCGTAGCTGTCCGATATGACCTGAAAAAGAATTTGGGCTGATGCCCTGTCCATAGGTACATATCCCCATTCATCGCATATCAGCAGATCAAGCTTTCTAAGGTTGTTGAAGAGCTTGCTCAGAGTTCCTGCCTTTTTTGCATCTGAGAGCTGGTTAACAAGGTTAGCAGTCCTGTAGAAACCAACCTTCATTCCCCTGTTGCAGGCCTCTATGCCTATAGCCGTTGCAAGATGGGTTTTTCCGGTCCCTACGTTCCCGTAAAGAATAAGATTCTTCACCTCATCTATGAATCTGCCTTCTTTCAAGTATCCGGGCGTTACATCAGATGGCAGCTTTACCTCGTCAAAGCAAAAATCACAGAACATTTTTCTGTTATAGAACCCAGCGGTCTTAATGAGACGCTCTATTTTTAGTTTTTCCCTGTACTCACATTCAAGTCTTAATATCTCCAGAAGGTATTCCTGTGCACTGCTCTTTTCAACGACGGCACTGTTGTTTACGAAGTTTCTGCTCAATCTGAGCTTTCTGCAGTAAACGGAAATATCTTCGTTCATCATCTGACACCGTTGCTTTGCATGATATTGTCATATAACTCTCCGTGGAACATTACCGGCGGTAATTCCGGCAGGTTCCGGCCTTCGATATCCATTCGTTCCTGGACATGGCTTTGGTTCAGATAATCATGGAGTGTTACAAGGCTGTCTATTCCTGAAATATTGCGTACTACTGCTTCGTTTACACTTTCGACAGCCTTTTTAAAACCATCATGTTCCGTGATCCATGAAAGAATTCTAAGTACATGACCGCACTCGCTTTTAGGCTGTTTTGCCAGATACTCCTGCAGCGGATCCGGGAGCATTTCGTATATGCCTGTGTATTTTAATGCAGCCGGACAGCGTGACAGGAGCTTCAGATAGGGCAGCCAGTCCATTGCTTCCTGTTTGCTGTTTCCGTACAGCCTTGGGTGTTCTGTTATAGACCTTTGGTTTTCATCCATAGGAATAACTTTGGATGATGTTATTTTCACTGTTACTTTTCCGCCGGCGTGTTTAGGCGATGTCGAATATGTGTGCGCAGGGCCGATATTAAATTTACCCCACAGGTTAACTGAGTAAACTTCATAACGTGCGCAGTCAAATTCTGCCGTTGGCAGAGGAAGCAGCTCTTTTAGATCCTCTTTGTGGCGTTCTGCTATGCTCTGGTCATAACGGTAGTGTGCACGGTTATGGTCCTCTTCTGACTTCTTGAGCAGATAGCGATTGTATGTTTCAAGGTCCTTCACTTCCGGTATCGGGACAAGCATATTGCGCCTGTGATATCCTACTTTGTTCTCAACGTTTCCTTTCTCGTTCCCCGCATCCGGATTACAGAAAACAGCAGTAAAGCCGTAATGTCCTTTAAAACGCAGAAATTTGTCCGTTAGGTCCCTGTGCCCTTCTTTAAGCACCTTTGTCACTATGGTCGAGGTGTTGTCAAACCAGAGCCTGTGGGGCGCACCTCCTATACGTTTGAATATTGCAACGAGCCCTTCCAGCAGGCATTCCATATTTTCCCCTTTGAAAAGCTGTATGTATCCTGCGTTACTGGAGGGGAAAGAGAGATTCAGATATTTACCCGAATATAGCCTGCCGTTTTCGTAGAAGTCTGCTGAACCGAAGTCCACCTGGGCCTCTCCGGCTTTATGTTCCAGCGGCAGTGCCGATTTCCCGGTACGGTACATAGTTTCTTTTTTTGCTTTAACGTACTTGGCCGTTGTTCGGTATGAACACTCGAAACCTGGTGCTTCCTGCTTTAGCCTGTCGAATATGCGCTGCGCCGTGTGTCTTTGTTTTTTCTTTGCCTTCCTGTCATCTTCCAGCCAGCCATCTATTATTTCTTTGTAGGGTGCAAGTTTCGGCTGTTCAATTTTGGTTACAGGCTTCACTTGAGGTTGATTGAAGTCCTCCTTGGCGATGTATTTTCTTATCGTTTTACGGTCTATAGACTGTTTTCTCGATATTTCGCTTATAGAGATTCCTTCCTCAAAAAAAGCTTTTCTGATATCATCGATTTTGGTCATTGTTAGCATCCTCCGTTCCTCCCTCTTAGAGCTTGGTCGCACTAAAAGGGTATTGGGTTTCGGTCGTGCTTTCAATGGCCGTTTTGCAATTCTGGGGATTTCCAGCTTGCAAAACTGGGGATTTTCATTTTGCAATTCTGGGGATTTTTAGCTTACAAGAAACAACCTGAGATAGACGCTGCATTTCTTGATCCGGACTGGGCTGTATCAGGACCGGAGCATGAGTATCGCTTTAGAAATTCAAATACCCGTCCTCCTTCAGACATATTGTTAAATTTGATTTTTCTGAAAACAGAAAATGTTACATTGATACAGCCGCCATTCATTGATCCCGGAGAATTCAAGCATTTACCTCCACATGAATGCGAAAAGTTATATTTGAATGGACAACATGAATTGTTTTGTCTTCACTTTGGTGATTTAGCAAATATTATTGGCGATAGTGAATATAGAGTGGAATGAAATCAGCCGGAACGGGAGCAGATGGTATACGGGACTTTTTTAAAAGGGCATCTCAATAGCACCGCAAAAATAGATGTATCGCTATTTCCTTTCTTTTTTTAAAATTATTAGTTTGACTCTGTTAAATTAATGCTATAATTATTAAAATTATAACTAAAAGGGAGGTATAATATGTTGGTTATATTTATTACAGGTATTACGATCTTATTTGGGCTTTTCTTGACTTTAATGCCTAAGATAGCAAGCGCGCATTGTGACACAATGGATGGTCCTGCAGTACAGGATGGCCGGATCGCATTAGAAACAGGAAACATCAACT
>JBEHWK010000160.1:0-7060 GCA_040217795.1 Clostridiaceae bacterium | reverse complement strand
CAAAGGCTGATTTCCCAATATTTCGTATTTATTGTTTATGATGATTTCTGGCACTGAAGATATTTTGTAAAGATCAACAAGGTCCGGGAAGGCTTCAGCCTCAATCATTTCAGTTTCAATATTCTTGTTCATAAGAGCCAGTTCATAAGCCTCCTGAACAGCCCCTGAGCAGCGAGGACAGGTTAATGTTACAAATACCTTGATATCTACAGGATTTTTAACAGCTTCAATTCTTTTGGCCAGATCATCTGGCAACTGGTTAGCTGCACCTGAAACCTCAACCACAGCTTCTATAAATGATTTGATCTCATAACCTGCCGGAATGCCTGCAAACCTGATTCCCTTGTAATTATTCTTTGAATCCAGCAACACTATGCCTGGAACCATCTGAACATTGTATTCAGCTGCTTTGTCAGCATCCTTCCTGAAGTCATATTTCACTAAATGTATCTTATCACTGAGTGCAGCCACTTCTTCCATGTAGTCGGCTGTTCCTGAACAGCTGATGCAGTCTTTATCAGTAAAAAGAGCAATAGTCACATCTCCTTTTAAGCCTGTGATTATATCTTTTAGCTGTCGCTCCAAATCTTCATTAAGTATTTTCATACTGGTTACCTCCCCTTATAGGATATATTTTACCATCCGAATATTGAGAGTTTAAATCCGATTGTATGACTCGGGATTGGTTTAACTTAATAATAGCACTTGGAAATACTTAAGTCAACCTTTTAAAGACATCTGAGGAAAATTTTTCCGATCGGTTCGCTTATGCGGATATTAATAAGTATATGGTTTATTGCTGCTATATCCATATCCATCTGTTTTAACAAAGTGTTGATAGGGTATTGTTTGAAGAATTTAATAAAATAATCTGAAGAAAATGGAATCTGGACTTAAGATAGTTGGAATAAATTAATTTATGTACAATGAATTTGTGACGTATTTATGTTATCAACACTTAATTAAAACACATAAATATAGAGGTGACTCCCAAAAAACAAGAAGTATCTCAGAGATGATCAAGATAAAAATCAAGAATAATGAAGCCCTTAGTTTTACCTATGGAAAGCATATTATTCTGGTTACTGGAATCTGCAGATCTTTCTGTATATACTGCTTTTTCCCAAAGGTCGTAGCAGGATACTCCCAGGTGAGGATCCCTGAAATTTAGGATATCTTTCTTTTACCTGAATCAATATTATCAAAGCGCTTAGTTCTGAGCAGCATTAATAAGGCAACTGCAAAGATTACAGTACTTATCCTGAATATCATATAACTGCTGCCAAATTCATATACAGCTCCGAAAATATAACCAAGGACAGCTTTACCAACAGAATTTGCAGCATTTAATATTGTGATTGCTGTGCCTAAAACTGCAGGATTAACTGATTTTCTTATATAAGTCAGGTTACCTACTGTTCCAAGGGATACTCCCAAACAGTGTACAATACTGACTGCAAGGAATGCATAAGTGTTATCTGTAACTGAATAAATTCCGAATCTGAGTATCATTGAGGCAACAACTAAAATATAAAATTTCCTGAATCCTAATCTTTTAATAAACTTCATTGCTATTGTCAGGAAGACTATTTCCGGTAATACTGCAGCAAAAGTCAGCCAGCTTATAGAGGATTTGGTACCGCCTAAAGCGGATACTAAATGATTCCCAGAATAAATCATTGCAGAATCAACAGTTACTGAAGTCATAACAGAAATGGCCAGAATAAAGATAAAATTCTTATTAGTCATAAGTTTTTTGAAACTCCCTTTCTGAACTTTATCTTTTTCATGGATTTCACCTGATTTTGCATCTTCAGGAAAGCCAAAACAAACGGACAGGGAAATGGCTAATAAAAAGACGTAACTGGCAAATACGGGGCCATCCAGCCCAAACTTATCCGCTATAAAACCAACTGCCATACTAGCCAGCATATACCCCAAAGATCCCATTCCTCTGATGGATCCATAGTTGCAGCCTGTTTTGTGACAATACTTGGTTGCTAAGGTATCTGCCATGGGCAGACTCCCAAGACGTATCATTTCCAGACCTGCAGCACATAAAATTATCATGGGGTAAGTTGCCGCTTTATAGTATAATGCTGCCATCACAATGGACCCGGCAACTGAAAGCTTTAATAATCCATTATATTTTTTAGTTTTATCGCCCGCTACACCCCAGAGTGGAATTATACAAACTCCTGCCATTAAACTTAATGCTGTAACTAAACCAATTTGGGAACCGGTTAAACCGGTATACTTTTCCAGGTATACGTTTATGTAGGGCAAAAATGTACCTAATGAACCGAAATACAAAAGGTAAAATAATTTAAAACTTAAACTATAGCGATCTTTCATAAAGTTACCTCTTTTCTTATGATCTTTTATGAGTGAATATATTGAAGTACAGATAAAAGCAGTAAGTTCTTTATATTATATCATAATAAAAGGTCAGCAAAGCAGCCATAATTATAGAAAAAAAGTTTCTGAAGGGTATGAACAGATGGACCTTTGAAGTCGTGACCAGAAGGAATAATTACACAATAAAGTTAAGTATGATAACATTTTGGGTTAATTTCCTAATTTATTAAACTAATTATTTAATGTCTTTATAAATTATGATAATATAGATAAGGAGATAAAAAAGCAACAAATATATAAATTAGGAGGAGAAATGAAGAAAATCAAGTTTTTAGTAATTCCATTTCTGGTTTTAGTAATATTTGCTTTGGGAAGCAATTGCTATATAAATAATCAGTTGAAAAAATTATCAGGAAAAGATTTGAGTTCTATTGAAAGTAAGTATGGTTATGGGCCTAAAGATAAAGGCATTTACATAAAAGCGAATCTTACAGATAGCAAAAACATTGTCTTTTTGGGATCTTCAGAGTTAAATGTTCCAGTTGAACAGAATCCTGTAAGTTTTTTCCCAATAAGTGATTTTAGATACAATCCAAGTATTTTTGGAAGTGCGAATGTTCAGAGTTTACAGCATTCGTCAATTTTAAGTTCTAAGACAAGCTATAATGATGATGATAAACAAGTATTTGTGGTTTCAATGCAGTGGTTTTTCTTAAACAATGGAATTGATAACCAAAATTTCCAGGCCAAATTTGCACCAACTCAATTTTACAATTTTTTCAGTAATCCTAGTATAAGTGAAGAAAATAAAAAATATTATGCTGGCAGGGTAGCCGGTTTATTGACTAACAGCAGCGATTTCAGAGCGGAAGAATTATATGCAAGGCTATATTCTCAGGATAACATTCTTAAGAAGGCAGCATTCAATTTATTTAAACCATACTATTTTATAAGATCACAAGTATTGGTATTGAACGATAAAGTTAAGGTGCTTAGGGAATTATCAAAATTGCCTGATAAAAAAAGTGAGACAACTTATAGAGAAATAAATTGGCAAAGCGAGTATAAAAAAGCAGAAGAACAAGGGGCAGCTGCAGTAACAAATAATGAATTTGGTGTAAATGATAAATATTATGATTTATATTTGAAGGATAAAATATCCTCTATTAAGAATGTAAGTGAAAATGTTGATTTGCAGAAATCTCTTGAATTCAAGGATTATGAGTTTTTTCTTAGTGTTTGCAAAGACTTGGGAGCTAAACCTTATATAGTAATCATGCCTACCAATGGAAAGTATTATGATTATATAGGAGTCAGCAAAGCTAAAAGAGACAGCTTTTATAATAGGGTTGAGGCTATGGCAAAGGAGAAAGGATTTTCGGTATTGAATTTAAAGGACAAAGAATATGAGCCGTATTATATGAATGATGTTATGCATCTTGGATGGAAAGGATGGTTGAATATCGATGAACAAGTTTATAAATATTTTAAAGACAAATAAAGAATTAGTTGATGCTGTAAAAATTACGCTGATATTTATTGCTGCATTTTTAGTGGTTATACTACAGGAGTTCAAAGAACTGCCATTTGTATATAATCAATTTTAATCGGAGGAAATGTTTATGAAGATATTGGAAAGTATAAAAAGGTTTGCGGAAGAAGGCAGAAAAGCATTAATCTGTGATGGACAGGAGCTTACATATAAAAATTTGGATGAGTTTTCAGATAACTTAGCGCAATATTTGCTTACTGAGTATGAACAGGATAGATCACCAATTATTATTTATGGTAATAAAGACAATTTGATATTGGTATCAATGTTGGCTTGTCTTAAATCTGGACATGCATATATTCCATTGGATGTGACTTTTCCTGTTGAAAGGGTTAAAGAGGTTATTAAAGAAGTATCTCCTAAGGTTATGATAAACTTCACTGACTTGGATGATTTTCATGATATTGATGTAGTGAATAAGGAAAAATTATCCAAGATAATAAGCCAAAGACATAACTCCTTTGAAAGTCTTGAAGACTATTGGGTAAAGGAAGATGAAAATGCATATATTCTATTCACTTCAGGAAGTACAGGAAGGCCTAAAGGCGTTCAGATAAGCAAAAATAATATAGATTCTTTTGAAAATTGGTTTTCAGAGTATATGAATCTTGATTCAGAAAATGATGTTATGATGAATCAGGTTTCTTATTCCTTTGATGTATCAGTAATTCCGATTTATCTGGGATTATCTTACGGAAAAACTCTACATAGTCTATCAAAGAATACATTGGAAAATTTTAAAGAATTATTTAAACAGTTTAGAGAATCTAACATCAGGACTTGGGTATCAACTCCTGCTTTAGCTGAGCTATGTATAAATGATTCTAGTTTTAATGTGGACTTATTACCCAAATTGGATACTATATTTTTTGCAGGTGAAGTATTATCAAAGAAGTTGGTTTCAGAACTTATGAATAGATTTCCAGACTGTAGAATTATTAATGGGTATGGTCCTACTGAGGCTACAGTATTAATATCAGCTGTTGATATTAATAAAGAAATGATTGAAGATGACAGAGCTCTGCCAATTGGATATCCGATGAAAGGGGCAGTATTAAAAGTAGTTGATAAAGATGGTAAAGAAGTAAACCCTGGAGAAAAAGGTGAGCTTATAGCATTAGGGAACAGCGTAAGCAAAGGATATTTTAATAACAAGGAAATGACAGACAAAGTATTCTTTGAAGAGGAGATTGACGGTAAAAAGTACAGAGGATATAAAACCGGGGATGTAGTATATTATGATGGAGAAATTCTATACTACTGCGGAAGAAAAGATTTCCAGATAAAGCTCAATGGATTCAGGATAGAATTAGAGGATATTGAAAATAATCTTAGAAAAGTCAGGAATATAAAAAATACTGTGGTTCTGCCGGTATTTAAAGATGGCAAAGTATCTTATTTAAATGCTTTTGTAAGTTTAGAGAATAAAGGCGAACTAAGTAACTTAAAACAATCTATAATCATAAAAAATGAATTGAAAAGATATATACCTGATTACATGGTGCCAAGAATAATAAAGATACTTGATGAGTTCCCGATAAATATTAACGGTAAAATTGACAGAAAGAAACTTATGGAGGAATTAGGATGACATTTTCGCAGTATGGGGATTATTTATACTTATATATTCTGATTTTGTCCTTGATTCCGGCTGTTGTACTAGGGTTAATGGGTAAAAGAATAAAATATTATGGCGTTTTTATATCAGTAATAATGATTGCGTTGATATTAGGTGTAAAAAGCAGGCAAATGCTCTTGTTCGCTATGTTTATTATTGGAGAAATATCTATCATATTAATTTATTCTTTTTTAAGGAAGAAGACAAGCAATAAATATATCTATTATGTGTTTTTATTTGCTTCTGTACTTCCCTTACTTATAACCAAAGGGTCAATTTACTCAAGATTTGGAGTTATAGGTTTCATTGGATTATCATATTTGAATTTTAAGGCAATCCAAATTATCATAGAGATTTATGACGGAATAATTAAAGAAATAAATTTTCAAACGCTTATTTATTTCCTGTTATTTTTCCCTACACTAAGCTCGGGGCCGGTAGACCGGTTGAGAAGATTTCAGGATGATTTACATAAAAAAATATCTGGAAGAGAATATTTAAATGAGTATCTCTTAGAGGGCATAAAAAAGATTATAATGGGGATCGGATATAAGTTTGTACTGGCATATATAATCGACACTTATTTTCTTCTTAAAATTTCACAGGATATTACTGTTATAAATTCCGTGAAATATATGTATGCCTATAGCTTATATTTGTTTTTTGATTTTGCAGGGTACAGTTTATTTGCAGTTGGTACAAGCTACATTCTGGGAATAAGGACACCGGATAATTTCAATAAACCTTTTATAAGTAAAGATATGAAGGAATTCTGGACACGCTGGCATATGTCATTGTCAAGATGGTTTGGAGATTACCTGTATTCCAGATTGTTGTTGAATTTCATGAGAAAGAAGACATTTAAAAGCAGATTCACTGCGTCTCATGTTTCTCAAATAGTAACTATGGCAGTAATGGGGCTGTGGCATGGATTCCAGGGATTTTATCTGATATATGGTTTGTATCAGGGGTCTGTTCTGGTGCTTACAGACATATATCAAAGAAAATCAAAATTTTATAAGAAACATAAAAAGGAAAAGTGGTTCCAGATGGCGCAAATTATTGTGAATTTCCATGTAGCTTGTTTTGGATTATTATTATTTTCAGGGTTTTTAATAAAAAAATAGGAGGAATTGATTATGTTGGAGAAAGTTTTAGAAATATTGGAAGAGGTAACTGGAAGCGACGAGATAAGAGAAGACTATGATATTAATCTCTTTGACGCAGGATTGCTGGATTCACTTGGAATAATAGAGGTGTTACTTCAGATTGAAGAAAAGCTTCATATTAAGTTACAGCCAACTGATCTGGAGAGAGAAGATATGGCTACTGTTAATAACTTAACCAGGTTCCTGGAAAGCAGACAATAAAATAATTAAAAAGTTACCCCAGGGGTCGTTCCATAAATTGGAACGACCCCTGGGGCGGTTATTTATTTATACATAAACATAGTCATTCATTACCGGCTGAAGTCCCCTGGCTTTGATTGCCTCATATACCTCGTCTACATTTCGGTTGTCAGCAATTTCAAA
>JBEHWK010000159.1:0-7144 GCA_040217795.1 Clostridiaceae bacterium | reverse complement strand
GTTTATCCACATACCCAATATAGAGTGCTTAATTCCAACATTTGATCCTACCGGCATTAACGCCATAAGAACTATGCCAAAAAATGCCGCTAGAGACATCTCCGGATCTTTTGGTGATTTTGCTTTTACCAGCATGAATATGAATACTGCTACATACTGAACCCCGGCAAACAATCCGATACGCGGATCAATGTAATATACCTTATCATTCAGTTTATAAGCAAGATATAATCCGCAGCCTGCAGCTATTATGGCGAATATAAGCAGCATGGGTGAAAGAACTTTTTGCTTGATTTTTTGCTGTTTATCTATATAACCATTATAAATAAATAAAACAACACATGTCCATATTGAGAATAATGAACCTGAATTTACAGCCTGCATATTGTCTTTAACAAATGTTTTAACAAGTGTTTTTAAGTTGTATCCTCCTGAACTGCCTGCCATTCCTCCTAAACGGAAAACGGAGTTATAAAGATTATCCAATTGCCCATTCAATATCAGCACCAATATCATCACAGCAACGGAAACTATTGCACCAAAAATAAATGAAAGGAAGCTTTTAATTAAAAACCTGTAATCCTCATGGCTTATAAAATACCAGTAAAGTATTCCTCCCAATCCTAAACATACAGCAACAATATTAGGTAATCTGATAAAAACAGAAAATCCATAAACAAGTCCGCTTATGAAAATCTTCTTAATAGAATGATCCTTAAGTCCATAAAAAAGGAAATATATTATCAGCACATAGAAAAACATTGTAAGCTGGTGATAATTCACAATATTAAAATAAGTGTTACTGATAAGTATGGAAAAAAATACACCTAATAAGCTCACAGTTTTACCTAAATAGTTTTTAAGCATCCTATATATTAAAAATACGGTAATCATCTCTATAATTATTTCTAAGAAGTTTAGTCCCCACACTCCTAAAAAACCAAAGATTTTCAACCACAGCCAGCCTATTAAACTGGATAAGTAAGTGGAAAAGCTAACCTTATCCGAATTGTCAAACAGATTTGCATAATTAAAAATATGATATCCTGTATCAGCTAAATCAATGCCTTTAAAAGAATTATACAAAGGCCATAGAAATATTGCAGACATCAATAAAATATTTATATAGTTTCCTTTAAATTTACCTCTATATATTTTAAAATTCATTTTTCCTCCCCTTAATCAATTTTATAAAGTTCTTGAAATTTTTCTAATAATTTGCGCTGTAAAATTCTTTCAACTTCTCAACCACATAATTTACATCTTTTTCTTCTAACCCATAGTATAGAGGCAATCTCAATATTCTTTCGCTTTCCAGAGTGGTATACCTGTCTTCTCCATGGAATCTTCCGACCTTTTTTCCGAAAGGGGCACTATGAAGCGGTATGTAATGGAACACAGCGCATATGCGGTTTTCCTTAAGAAATTCAATTAATGCGCTTCTCTCTTTCAGGTCTCTTGTTTTTATGTAAAACATATGGGCATTATGTTTACACTCCTGAGGAATAAATGGCAGCTCTATATATCCTTTTTCTTTTAATTCAGATAAACCTTCATAATATCTGTTCCATGAACTTAATCTTTCATCATTTATTTTATCAGCTATTTCTAATTGAGCCCATAAGTATGCGGCATTCATATCGCTTGGCAAATACGAGGAACCCAGGTCAACCCAGGTATATTTATCAATCTGTCCTCTGAAAAACTTACTCCTGTTGGTTCCCTTCTCTCTGATTACTTCTGCTCTTTCAGATAATTTCCTGTCCTTGACAAGTATCGCTCCACCCTCACCCATGCTGTAATTCTTAGTTTCATGGAAACTGAAACATCCAAAATCTCCAATACTCCCCAAAGCCTGTCCTTTATATTCTGACATTACTCCCTGAGCAGCATCTTCAACAACAATCAGATTATGTTTTTGGGCTATTTCATTTATAGTATCCATTTCACAGGCTACTCCTGCATAGTGAACAGGTACTATGGCCTTTGTTTTTTCTGTAATGGCTCCTTCAATCAATCTTTCATCAATATTCATGGTATCTGGTCTGATATCCACAAAGACTATTTTAGCCCCCCTCATTACAAAGGCATCTGCCGTTGATACGAAGGTATATGAAGGCATTATGACCTCGTCTCCTTCCTTGATTTCAGTCAGTATGGCTGCCATCTCCAGAGCATGTGTGCATGAAGTGGTCAATAATGCTTTTTGCGTATTAAATACCTCCTCAAACCACTTATTACACTGTTTTGTAAATTCTCCATCTCCGCAAATTTTATTGCTTTTTACAGCTTTTTCAATATACTCCAACTCTTTTCCCGTATATGGCGGAACATTAAACCTGATCATTACTCACCACTCCTAATATTAATTTGATAAGCTATCTGAAGATATAAACATCAGTGTACCCACTGAGCATATCAGCAATATAAAAATTACTATTGCCGGCACATAATCAACTGGCATATTCTCTAAAGAATTTTTAATCACTTCAGTCTTGCTGCTCATATAGTAAACATTAACCAGCATCTCTTTACTGTTTCTTTTCCCATCAGTGACCAAAGGTCTGTCTGAACCTGAATTGCTCTCTCTTGCAGCAAAATGTACTGCATCATCTTCAGTTACTTCATCGGGTCTCAATACTATATAATATTGCTGCCCTTCTGATTTTTTCTGGATATCAAAATCTATCCTGATTATTGAATCATCTGTGATATTTTCCATATCCACGATTTTTTCCCCAATAATGGTTTTATTGCTGTCCAAAATATAGATTAAAAAACTGCTTCCCGGGTTACTGCTTACAGAAACCACATCCAAGTCCACTCCAAACAGATTATCCTTTGAAGAAACAAACCCCTGAATAGTTTCATCATAACAAAGTATATTTTCCAGCTCTTCCTGATGGTCTGTGGGCGTCTTCTGCCTTTCGTATTGCGGCAGCTTTCTGTATATCAATGCCAATACAGCCGATACAGCCAGAACTGTAATTATAAGATTTATAAAAATTTTCTTTATATTCATGACATCCCTCATTAAACCGCATAATACTTCATATACAAGGCACCAAACAAGGACCAGAGGTTCACTGATATAAAAATAACAATCAGAGCTTTATAAAAATAACCTCTATACCTGTCTCCTACAATTTCATCCAGTCCCTTGCACATGAGTATGAGCAGAGGGATAAGCGCCGGGTACAGATATCTTCCCTGAGGCTGATAATCCGAATGAACTGAATAGTAATAGTGCAGAAAAAATGCACACATAAATGTAAAAGCTGATGCCAGGAAAAATTTTTTCTTAAACAACTCCTTAAAGTCATTTTTAAAATAATATACCACTTTATAAGATAACCCCATTACTGATGCTATACTTAATGACAGCATCAGTAAGTAATATTTATAGCTTATTGCAACAGACATGTTGTCAAAAAGTGCCCAGAAGCTCCTGAAAGTTAAACTTATCCAGCTTGTATCAAATATTAAATATCCAAATCCAAATCCACTTTTGCTTATGACATCTCTTGCGGAAGGTTTAAATTCCGGAATAGCCAGCTTCTCTGAAAGCATCGTATTAAAGTTGCTTCCCAGGAAATCGCCGTCATAAAGATATGCGTTTCTTATAAAAAACCATCCGCTTACTAAAAACATAATAAAAATACAAATTAACAGCTTTTTAATAAACTTCCATGAAAATATATTTTTATGAGAAATCAGCACCATAAAAAGTGTTGCCAATACCACAGAATATCCATTTAAATATGACAGCAAAATTAATCCGGATACTAATCCGACCTTTATCGCTGTTTCATAGTTCCAATTGCTTTCCAATCCTTTTATCCAAAGGAATATCATTATTGAAGATAAAAACACCGTAAAAGAATCCTGGTTTGTATATCCGCAAATAAAAGCATACTGGGGAATAAAACCTAAAAAAACAGGAAAAAAATATTTTGCCTTTGAATATTTGAACACTTCCTTACTTATAAGCCAGCAAAAGTAAACTGTTCCAACTCCAGATAAAACAGAAATTATTCTGGAAACAATAAATGGCTGAATTCCAATATTGAGATTCTGTGCTATTATACACACTGCTGCAGAAATTATATATGGGAAATACGGATTGGAAGCATAAGTGATTCCATAGTCCCCATAATATAATCTGGGATCTCCAGCTACCGGCAGCGTTTTATACTTAATTATGAAATCCACTATATCAAATCGCTGAAGTTCATCCGGCGCATGGTTGAACGGAATAACTATGGACCAGGCCAGATAAGTCATAAACACACTAATCAATAAACATGCAATAAAAATACTATCTTTTTTACCTTTCATATCAAAACAATATGCCTCCATATATATTTGCATACACACAAGGTGTCACTTGTCATTTATTAATTTTTTTATTTACAAGGGTTTTCAGTTTGTCAGCAACTTCATTGGTCAGGCTGTCCTTCAGCAGCATATTTACTGCAAAATAACTGAATATCCCCAACGACACAGTCAATATTAAATTGATAATATCGTTCTTTATCAATTGAGATATAAGGATTAATACAACAACCATGGAACAGCTTGAAATTAAATTGTTTTTATAATCCCTGATGGATATTTTAAAGTTCAAATATTTATATGCGAATATTATCTGGGTCATCATTACTATAAATTCTGTAACAACTGTAGCTACGGCTGCTCCGTCATGTTTGAATTCGGGAATCAGAAGTAAATTCAGACTAAAATTCACAGCTGCCCCTGTCAAAACGGATATCAGCAGCTTTCTTTCCTGTCCAAGTGTCATTAAAACCTGAGTTCCAAAGAGATTTCCTATACCAAGAATCACTACTAAAGGCACCAGGATTTTCATGGTCAGGATTGCCGGAATAAAATCATTTCCGCATAAAATATTTATTATTTCATCTGACAGGAAAGCCAATCCTGCCATAGCCGGGATACTTATATACAAGATTACCTTCAGCGCTTTTCCCACAAGATAATTGAATCCCTCATAATCCTTATTGCTGATGTACACGGACAACCTGGGAAGCAGAACAGTGCTTACTGAAGTCACTGCCATGACTACAATTTTATTGATTTTCACTGTGTTGCTATAATACCCGACACTAGTCTTGTCTGCTAAAATACCGCACATTGTGGTATCTAAATTTATATATATATTTACTGCAACCTGTATGGACAGCAATATCATTATAGGTTTTATATGTTTCAATATTTTAAGTCCAGATGTGGTGAAACGGGTGAACTTTTTAAGACTCAATACATTTATCAGATTATTTCCGCTTACAGCCAGAATATTTATCAGTGCATAAATTATGTAGTCATTTCTGTCTTTGACAAACAGAAACAACGATACAATCAACACCAGTTTCACACTGACACTTCTGACGGTTATGTATTTATACTCTTCCATGCCCTGATAAAACCAGTCCAGATTAAAAATATTGAAGAACAGGCTTATCCCGGTTACCAGATATAATGCTATATCATCCTTAAAATATGCACTGCCGGTTATCATGAAATAATATGATGCTGAACACAAAGCTGTGGAAACAAAATTAATTATAAATATTTCACTGAAGGTCCTGGATAACCTGTTTCTGTTTTCTTTTACCTTTGCGATTTCCCTTATGCCGTATAACGGTATACCCAATGATGCTGCTATTAAAAAATAGTTCATTATGGAATTGGCAAAATTGACCCTTCCGATACCTTCCGCACCTATAACTCTTGATACATAATGTATGGTTATTATGGGAAACAAAAGGTTCAACGCAGTAAAAATACTATTATATATATAGTTTTTCATTAAAGATGGCTGCTTCGTCATAAACTCTCCTTAATAAACATTCTGACAGCTATGGATTTTTGATAATTTCCAGAAATCTTTCCGCTGATTTTTCTATTGAGAATGTTTGTATTATTTCAAATGCATTTTCAGCTATCCTTGCTCTTAACGCATTATCCAATATTAATTTTTCTGCTTTATTGCTGAAAGCAGCAATATCCTGAGGATCTGCCTTCATTACATTCACTCCGTCCTCAAAGCACTCTTTTATACAGCCTGTATCACTTCCAACAACCGGACACATACATGCCATTGCTTCAAGAGGAGTCAATCCCCATCCCTCGAATTTGCTTGTAAATAAAAACAGGTCTGCTTTATTATACAATCCTCTTAAAACCTCTCTGGAAGGACTGAGAAAAAACTCCGAATCCTCCGGCAAGTCATTGCAGTTATCTGATCCGAACACCAGTAACTTCAGATGGGGATATTTTAATTTCAGTGTTTTAAACACCTTTACTCCTTCTTTATACCCCTTCCATTCTTCCGGATGATATAACAGCATTAAATAGTCAACTTTATCACTTTTTTTATTTTCAGGATAAAATTCTTTTGTATCTATTCCATTATAGACTACCTCAGTATTATTATCATGGAATTTATTCTCCATCAAGTCTTTAAGCCATTGAGCTATAGCCACCTTTTTCATATTCAATTCATAACTTCCGTCTACACGGTCTTTTTCACCGCTCCAGGTTTCATAATGCTGGACAAAATATACTTTACTGCCCTTTAAATTATTTAAATTATAAACATCATATGCAGTAGGCCACGCTGTAGCAATAACACAATCACCATCCCTAATATATTTATCGCATATATTCGGAACCCATTTAACATGGAATCTGCACGGAAACCAATCCACACCTTTTTTCATTACAATATATTTTATATAATTTAAATTGCTGCGTATAATTGCTTTCAGGTCTCCTTTGAGACCATTTCTATTTAACTTATATACCTTTAACGGAGCATAAACAACAACATCATGTCCGCTGTCAATCCACGAATTGGCATATTGAAATATTACTTTTATTCCTCCTGTCAAAACAGTGAATGGAACTATTATGTTAATTTTCATCCTTATACTCCTTATTAAAATTAAAAAAGCAATTGACTATTAATATTTTACTGATACATTTTTTCATAATATTTCTGATAATCCCCTGAGGTGACATTTTCCATCCATTCCTTGTTATCAAGGTACCATTGGATTGTTTTTACTATTCCAACCTCGAAAGATGTTTCAGGATACCATCCCAAATCCTCTTTTATCTTTGT
>JBEHWK010000158.1:0-7157 GCA_040217795.1 Clostridiaceae bacterium | reverse complement strand
AAGAGCTAATAAAAATGCATCCATTAGTTTTTCAATTTCATCTGCAGATAGTGACAACCTATCTGAACAAGTATCTATGAAAAGCTGAATTAGCATCTGGAAAGCCTGTATCAATGAAATATCAGCCAGTTCATCTGTGAGAAGATAGAAAATTTCACCAAGAGTGCGATTGTCCAAGGTTTGCCTGTTTTCTACAGCCAGCATCATATATCTTGTAAAAACAACTGCAGCATGAGCAGTCATTGCATCATAGGATAGTGAGTTACATTCCTTTCCAAGCTTGAGATAAGACTTGCAGACTTTGAAAAAGACTTCAATGTCCCAGCGCTTTCCATAAATCCTGATAACTTCTTCTTCACTGATTGTCAAATCGGTTGTGATGAGTGCCAGATAGTCCTTCTTCTTGTTCTTGTTTCGAACATATATGACTCTGGCAGGAGTGGATTCATTATCCTTGATGACTGTGATATCAACGGACAGAAGGTATTTTGAACGCCCTCTGCGTTTCCTGTTTTGTTTGTAGATTTCAGTGATTGACTGCATTTGTCCATTATAAAGAAAGTGCATTTTCGGAGTCTTCTTCACCATAGCTATGACATCCAGAGCTCTTTTCTTTATTTGAATTATTGAAGCCGGAAAGCAGAACCAGGTATCGAACAAAACATATGATGCGGGCAGGTCTGCCTTCTTTGCTTGATCTATCAATTCAAGCATCACAGAGGTCGCTTTGGTCTGAGCCAGGCATCTTCTGGAGTAACCGGCAGTTCTCCTGTCGATTGGCTTTTCCTCTGCAACCCTGGTTTTCTTCTTTTCAGAAGACAGCAGGCAGCTGTTTACAGGTAAAAAAGTGTTACCATCGGACCAGCCAAGAGTAAGGAGACGGAATCCGTATTTGTATGATTTTTTAGCATGATCATAAATCTTTGACAACAGTTCCACCTTTTTTGAAGAGTTGCGTTCAAACATTGTATCATCAAGAATCAGCACATTAACCCTGTCTTCGCTTGTTAGCTTTTCCAGTGAAGTTGTAACAATTCTGGCTGAGAGCAATGATGTGAACCTAATCCAATTGATAGAAACTGAGTTCATGAATCTATAAATTGTATCCTTTGCGAATCCTTCAGCATGCTTTCCGGTAAGCATGTTCATATACATGCTGCGGTTCGCAAAAATCAAAGTGAAAATATACTGGAATAAGGTTGCTGCAGGGATTCCCTTTTTCTTGTATGCATTTGAGCTTTTTAGAACTGATGATACCTTGTAGTTTTTGAAAAAATTTATGATTGATGAGTTTACCTTCTTATCATTGACGTAGTTTTGTGTTATAATTTCCATAGCATGAACCTCCGTTTTGGTTATTTGTTTGTCGTGATTCAATTATACCAAAAGCGTTAAGGTTCATGCTTTTTTATTGTCAATTTTTATTGGTTTTTCAAGGTTTGTATAGGAATTTTTATATGCGAAGTTTTAGGAATATAATATAAAACAAACACATCCTGTGTACTCTTTATTGGACAACTAAGATAATATAATAAGCCTAAGAATTTTATAGAATAAGTAATTAACAACAAAATAATATCAGCAAATATCATTAAAATCCCCAGTGAAATTAGAAAACTGGGGATTTTAATTGTTTATTGGAATAAAAAAGTGTATATGTTAGATAAAATATTTAAAATTTGCTGCATATTTAGTGGGAAGAAATTCGATAATTTCATAATTGGCAACTTTCTCCTGATAAAATGGATCTTCATTTATTATAGTATTAACTTCATCAATATTTTCAGCATTACATAGTATTATTCCGCCTGTGCGTGGATTTTTCCTTCCGGAACAAATAAATTTCTCATTTGTATAGTATTTATCCAGAAAAGATATATGAAGGGGCAGTTTTTTTTCTACATCATTAATAGGTTTGATATAGGTAAGATTAAGTACAAACATATTGATTTTCTCCTTTATATAGTTTAATATAATGATGACTGTGGTCAGTGACCATGGTCATTATTATACACTTACAATAAGAAAAGTCAAGAAAGGGATAAACATGTTAAGAAAAGAAAAGGCTATTTTTACTAAGAATAAGGTGTTTGTAGCTGCCATAGAATTAATTAAGGAAAAAGGATATGACAATGTTACTGTGAGCGAGATATGCCAAAAAGCGGGAGTTGCAAAAGGTACATTTTATGTTCATTATAAATCTAAAGAAGATATAGTAAAAGAAAGCTACTATTCCGATATGAGTGAGTTTGTTCTAAAACAATATAATGATTTAATCTCAAAAGATAAAAACATGAATATTAAGGATAGGATAGGGAAATTCCTTATATCAGAGCTTATGTTTGCAAATTATGTGGGATATACAATGACATGTCGAGCTTATGTGACCAACTTAACTGAATGTATATCGGAAAGTAGTAAACATTATGAACGAAGAGAATTTACCGGAGAATTAAAAAAATTAATTTTAGAAGGGACTAATCAAAAGGTATTTGAAACGGATCAAACAGCAGAGGAAATATTTTTGTACCTGGAAAGTTTTGTGAGAGGACTTATGGCTTCATGGTGTTTTGCAAATTCAGAATTTGATATTGTTGAAAAAGGGGAAAAATATATTAGTGAAATTTTAAAAGGATTATAATAGGTTATTTTAAGGATAATCTTCAGTAAGTTTGGAATAATAAAACTAGTGCTAATTCAGGAGTATTTTGGTTGAAATATTGAAAAGGAAGTGGAGTAATGAAAATAGAGGGATATTTTGATAGCATAAAGACAGCAAATGAAACTGTTGAAAATCTTCGAAGTCAAGGATTTAATGGAGCCTTTGTAGATATAAACGAGCATATTAATAATTCATACTCGCAAAGTGGACTTGTAGGTTCAAAAGAAATATCAAGTTTGTCCCAGGCGGTTTTAGGTGAGGGAAATAACAGGGGAGAAGGGATTAATTCTCCTCTGGCTGCGGCAAGCCCAATGGCAAGCGGAATGGGAGGTTTTGAAGAAATAGCCAATATTAATTGTAAGGTAGTTGTTGAGGCTACTGATGGAGAGGCACAAAATGCAAAGGATATAATAAACAGTATGGGTGGAACTATTGAGAATCCAAATGCAAGAATACCTAAAGGACTTGAGAATATAAATGAGGATGCTCTAATACTAAATAATCTGAACGACTAAGTAACTGGGAAGAGGGAGCAGGAATGTTGTCTCTTCTTTATTATTAAGCCATAAATACAAAAGGAAACAAAAAAGAGATGCAGATATATGTTTTGTGGTATGGCTTTAGGGATATGTTATAATTGCAGTAACATATTAAATTTACGGGAGTGGTGGCATGAGTTGGATTGAACAAATCAAGAATTATAATCCATATAATGAACAAGAGAAAAAAGATAAAGAAATGTTTCTATATTTTATAGAAACATTTAAGGATATTTTAACAAGAACCAATGAGATTGTTCATGTTACAACTTCTGCTTTTGTTTTGAATAAGGAAAGAGATAAAGCGTTAATGGTATATCATAATATTTATGACTCCTGGTCTTGGGCAGGGGGGCATGCTGACGGGGAAAAAGATCTGTTGATGGTGGCAATGAATGAAGTCAGGGAAGAGACTGGTGTAAGGTATATTAAACCTGTTTTTCATGAAATATTTGCACTGGATGTGCTTCCGGTTATAGGACATATTAAAAGAGGAAAATATGTATCTGCTCACCTGCATTTGTCAGTTACATTCCTGCTGGAAGCAGACGAAAAGGATCAATTGATTGTCAAGGAAGATGAAAACAGTGCTGTTAAGTGGATTCCTTTGAATAAAATTATAGAAAGCAGCAGTGAGCCTCATATGAAAGTTGTTTATGGCAAGATACTATCAAAATCAGGTTTTAGTACTAAATGAAAAATTCAGTGGTTATATACTGAATTTTTTTGATTTCCATATGAATATAAAGAAAAAAGTAGTCTAATTGAGTATATGCAAGAAATAGATTTATAACAGGAGAAATAGTATCAATGAATTTCAGAAAAGGGTGGTGTGGTTTTGAAAAAGGGAAAAGACAGAGAATTTAAAAAGCTGAAGGAACAGATTGTTAATATTGGGGTCTTGGTGAAAAATTCAAAAGGAAACAGCCTTTTCGAACAAGAAATAACTTTGAGAAAAAAGATAAAGATGCTGAAGTCTATGAAAGATAAAGGATTTAAGGGGTACAAGGATGTATATTGTTCATATCTTGAAACATTCAAGCTTGTATCAAAAAAAATAATAGATGACTACAACAGAAAAAATGCTGCGGATTTCAGCTTTGAGGATATAATTAAAGAAGACTACGAAGGATTCATAAAATCGGGAATTCTTAGTGTGTTGTTAACCAAGCATATACCCAAGATTCTTGAGAGAGAATTTGATAAGGCTTTCCCTAAAAACCCTAAAGATGAATATAAAGGTGCAAGAGATATTAAAAGAAAGTTCTATCTTCATTTAGGGGATACTAACACAGGAAAAACTCACAATGCACTGGAGGCTTTGAAACGGGGAACAAAAGGAGTGTATCTCTCCCCTTTGAGGATTTTGGCCATGGAAAACTGTGAAAAACTAAATTCCCAAGGGATTATAACTGATTTAATAACCGGTGAAGAAGAGGATTTGAAAGAAGGCGCTACTCACTTATGTTGTACCATTGAAAAACTTAATGTTGATGAAGAATATGATGTAACAGTTGTTGATGAAGTTCAGATGATAGCATCTGATTTGAGAGGGGCTGCGTGGACAAGAGCTATTCTTGGAACAAAGTCTAAGGAAATCCATGTTTGTGGAGCCTTGAATGCGAAAGATATATTAATCAATATTATTCAGGATTGCGGAGATGAGTACGAAATTCGTGAGTATAAAAGAGATATCCCCCTTATTGTGGAAGATAAAAGTTTCAGGCTGAAGGATATAAAAGATGGAGATGGGCTGGTGGTTTTTTCAAAGAGAAAAGTATTGGAAATAGCAAAATATTTTTCGGAGAAGGGCATCGGCACAAGTGTTATTTATGGAGACTTGCCTCCGGAAGTTAGAAAAAAACAATATCAGGATTTTATTTCAGGAAAAAATACAGTGCTTATAACAACTGATGCTATAGGGATGGGGGTAAATTTACCTTTAAGAAGAATTGTTTTTATGGATGTAAGAAAATTTGATGGAAACCAGGTGAGGACTTTAAGTTCTCAGGAAATAAAACAGATTGCAGGAAGAGCTGGACGTAAAGGAATATATGAAGAGGGATTTGTAACAGCATATGGAGACAATATAGACTTCATCAGACATAATATTGAAGTGAAGGATGGAAAGATATGGGAAGGTGTTTTAGGACCTGGTGAGCAAATAACTAAAATAAAAAATATTTCCCTTAAGGATAAGCTGGCTCTTTGGAGCATACGATACATGGAAGGAAAATTGTATAAAAAAATGGACATAAGTGAATATTTAATCAAGCTTGAGAACTTAAATTGTTATAAGCTTCCTCAGGAAACTCAGTGGAAGCTTATGAAGATTCCTTTTGATGTAAGTGAAAGGGATTTGATGGTGACATTCCTGAATTATATAGACGAAATATTCATTGCGAAGAAAAAAGAGTTAAGCAAGCCCAGAAACTTTATAAATGAACTTACAGATTGGGAGCTGTATTACCAAAAAATAAATATATATTATTCATTCGGTAAAATATTTGAAGTAAATATTGATGAAAAATGGATCAGAGAAGAACGGGCAGATGTAGGAGAACGAATAAATAAGATTCTTGGAGATATAAAGAAAGATATATTCATTATATAGATATATGGCTTGAGAAAAAAGAGTTAAATGAGAGAGGCAGACTCCTCATTTAACTCTTTTTTGCATTATTCCAATATGCATCTTGAAAGTGCTTTTCTCAATAAATAGTACCTAAATTTTTATACTATTATTGGAGGGAATGTGATTTTAATCATAGAAATGCTATAATTGATATATTATAAAAACGAGGTGATGGCATGAGTCTAGAAAAGTTGAAAGAAATAATAAATAATTCTAATAATATTGTTTTCTTTGGTGGAGCAGGAGTATCTACAGAATCAGGAATACCTGATTTTAGAAGCAGTAATGGTTTATTTAATCAAAAGCTTAATAAAACATTCACCCCAGAGCAGTTGGTTTCTCACACTTTTTTTATGAGGTATCCTGAAGAATTTTTTAATTTCTATAGAGATAAACTTATATATCAGAATGCTAAACCTAATGATGCGCATATATCTTTAGCAAAGTTAGAAAAGCTCGGAAAGTTAAAGGCTATAATCACACAAAATATTGATGGACTACATCAGATGGCTGGTTCTAAAAATGTTTATGAACTTCATGGGTCTGTTCATAGAAATTATTGTATGAAGTGTAATGAATTTTATGATGTGGATTTTATAATTAAATCTGAAGGGGTACCTATCTGTACTAAATGTGGGGGGACAGTGAAGCCTGATGTTGTTTTATATGAAGAAGGTTTAAATGAAGACACTATTAATAGTGCAGTTAATGCTATTTCTAAAGCAGATACTCTAATTATCGGAGGAACTTCACTTACAGTGTATCCAGCAGCAGGGTTGATTCGATATTTTAGGGGCAGACACTTAGTGTTAATTAACAAGAGTGCCACTTCTTATGATAATTCAGCAGAGATAGTTATTAATAATAGTATTGGTGAAACATTAAAAGAAGTTTTGGAATAAAAGGAGGGCTTTATTATGCCTTCTTTTTTATTTATTATGTTTTGTATTTGTTGATATTTATGAATTTGTTTGAAAGAACATGTTTAGATGGGATCTTTGAAAATAAAGTTTTAAAAGCAATACAACAAATTCTTTCCATCAAAGCAGCAGGATTTAATGTATACACTACCAGGTGTATCAATAGGGATAAACAGTTGAAATTTGAAGAAAAAAGGACTATTACAGTTATGTGGTCGTTAAAATAGACTTTTTGTAGAATAATGACGAAATTTATATGGTAAGATACTACTTGTCGCTGCGAGAGAGCAGAGGCGAAACAAACAAACTGGTCTTTGAAAATTAAACAGAGGAATAAGAAGTAAGATTTAGAAATAAACTTAAGTCAACGTAATCTTTTGAGTTAGATTAAGCTTTCAAAT
>JBEHWK010000157.1:0-7191 GCA_040217795.1 Clostridiaceae bacterium | reverse complement strand
CTTTCGTGTGTATTTTTGTTTGTTAGCGCTTCAATAATAACATGAAATCGGGGGCCATTGTTTTTTGTTGTAAAAAAACTCTGTAATCTTTGATATATAAAGAAAAAAACAAAAAAATAGTGTGAAAAACTTTACACTAACTGCCTTAAATGAGGGGTGAATTTATGGAAAACAGAGAAATATCTAGTAATGGAACAAAAAAAACCAGAGGGAAAATGGTCATTTTCATAAGCGGCAAAGGCGGAGTGGGGAAAACTGTTATTTCTGTTAATACGGCAGTGGAACTGGCAGGAAGGGGGATTCCAACTTGTATAATGGATGGTGATTTTCAGTTTGGAGATTTGAACCTTGCTCTTGATTTGCAGCCTTCCTTCACTATAAGCGATTTGGTTCAGGGAGCTGAATCTCTGGATAAAGTTAAAATTTCATATTATCTTGATAAGCACAGCAGCGGGGTAAATGTTTTATCTGCTCCTATAAAACCGGAAGAGGCAGACCTGATAAAAGCTTCTCATATTAAGGTAATATGTGAAAAAATATTGGAAGAACATGATTTTCTCATTGTGGATCTTCCCTCAAGGCTTAGTGAAAACAATCTGACTTTTATGGAACTGGCGGATGAAATCCTGTTGATTACAGATACCAGCTTCACGGCAATAAAGAACACAAAAATAATGCTAAGAATCACTAGATTGTTGAATATGAATGATAAAATTAAAGTTATAATCAACCGTGCAAATGCCAAGGGATTGATAAAATCGGTTGATGTCAAGAATATGCTTGATATTCAGGATGCTGTATTTATAAGCAATGACACAAAAGTGGTGTCAAAATCTTTTGCAATGGGAATTCCTTTTGTAAGGAGCAAACCAAGGAATAGAATAAGCAGAGATATAGCAGCGTTTGCAGATAAGTTTTGCAGGAAATAGATTTCATAAGGAGGGGATAGTATGGGATTGCTTGACAGGATAAATACATCACAAAACTCAGATAACCCAAAGAATAACAGTTCGGTGACAGCTGGCGATATGCAAGCTGGTTTTTTAGCTAATAAAACAGTGAATCGTCCTGTGGTTTCCAATGTTAAAGAGAGAGAGTTAAAAAACAGGATTCAGAGAAAAATATTGGAGCAGTTCGGAAACAGTCAGGAGGTTGATAAGGTAGTTTCTGAAATGGAACCAATTGCTCTTGAAATAGTCAGAAATGATCCGGAAAAATACAGGTCTGTAAACGTGCAGAAAGTCATTCGGGAACTGATAAACGATGTAGCTGGTTATGGTCCTATAAATCCTCTTCTTCTGGATTCAGATGTTACAGAGATTATGGTAAACGGGCCGGATGTGGTCTATGTGGAAAAAAGAGGGAAATTGCAACTGACAGATATAAAATTCGCTGATGATGATCAGGTGATGCAGGTAATTGATAAAATAGTATCTCCTCTTGGAAGAAGAATTGATGAGAGCAGTCCCATGGTTGACGCCAGATTGCCGGATGGTTCAAGAGTGAATGCCATAATTCCTCCCCTTTCCTTGAATGGGCCTGTATTGACTATAAGAAAATTTTCCAAGGAACCGTATACAGTAGATGATTTAATAAGATTCAATACCATGAACAGGGAAATGGCCATTTTTTTAAATGCATGTGTAAGGGCACGCCTTAATATATTTATTTCAGGAGGAACAGGATCAGGAAAGACCACTACACTGAATGTACTTTCATCCTTCATTCCAAATGATGAAAGAATTATAACCATTGAGGATGCTGCAGAGCTTCAGCTTAACCAGGAACATGTAATTTCACTGGAGTCAAGGCCTGCCAATATTGAAGGAAAGGGTGCCATACCTATAAGGGATCTTGTGGTGAATTCTCTTAGAATGAGGCCTGACAGGATAATAGTAGGTGAATGCAGGGGGAGAGAAGCGCTCGATATGCTCCAGGCTATGAATACAGGACATGACGGTTCGTTGGCAACGGGCCATGCCAATAGTGCTAGAGATATGATAGCCCGTTTGGAGACTATGGTGCTCATGGCAGGAGTCGAGCTTCCGGTTAAAGCTATCAGGCAGCAGATTGTCGGGGCTTTGGATATAATTGTGCAGCAGGCCAGGTTGAAGGATGGAACAAGAAGAATAACCAATATCACTGAAGTTCAGGGGATGGAAGGCGATGTTGTGGTTCTTCAGGATATATTTGTCTTTCAGCAGAAGGGTGTTGACGATGATGGTAAGATAATAGGAGAGTTGGCCGCTGCGGGTATAAGGCCAAAATTTTATGAAAAGTTTCAGACTTTCGGTATAAAAGTGCCTGCATCAATATTCAATCCAGAGAGGTAGCAAAAATGGAGAATATAATAAGTATATTTTTATTTATTTCTATATTCCTTATGATTACAGGTGTTTTGTATTATTTCCTTTTGAAAAACAGGGAGCTTCAAAAAAGGCTGAATTATTATCTTGATATTGAAAATAAATATAAAAGGAGTAAAAATAATAAGGTTAAATCTGAAGATTTTAGGGACTTGCTGAAAAACTTCAATGAGTTTATAAGAGAAATTTTGAAAAAAGGACTTTCCAGCGGAAACCAGCAGAGAATAGATCAAAAGCTTTCAAGGGCCGGGGTAAGACTAAAAGGTGAAGAATACGTAATGCTGAGGCTTTTCTCTGCTGCTGTATCAGGAGAAATTTTTTATCTGCTGTTCAGTAATATCTTTTTTTTAGCAATTGGGACTTT
This sequence comes from Clostridiaceae bacterium, assembly GCA_040217795.1. Lineage (GTDB taxonomy): Bacteria > Bacillota > Clostridia > Clostridiales > Clostridiaceae > Clostridium_T. The sequence continues at coordinate 4,461 of JBEHWK010000157.1, read as the reverse complement.
TATCGGGTTTATTGTGCCACGGATATGGTTAAATGGAAAAATAAGAAAAAGGGTAGATAAATTTAATGACGGATTGGCAGATATGATAACTACAATAATAGGATCATTAAAGGCAGGCTACAGCTTTTCCCAGGCCATGAAGACCGTAGCTGAGGAAAGTCAATCTCCAGTGAAGGAGGAGATTAAAATATTGCTTAATGAATTAAGCTATGGAATTACAATGGAAGAAGCCCTGAATAACCTAAACAGAAGAATGCCAAGTATGGATCTGGAGCTTATGATACATGCCACACTGATTCAAAGGCAGATTGGCGGGAATTTATCCACAATTCTAGAGATCATTGTTAATACTATACGTGAAAGAAAAAAACTGGAGAGACATGTAAAAACATTGACAGCTCAGGGAAGGCTTTCAGGTAAAGTCATATCAGGCATCCCTGTTTTTATGGCAGCTATAATGTATATATTAAATAAGGAATATTTAATCAGTTTTTTATCTAACAGATATGGTCAGATTGCAGTAGCTGCAAGTGTTCTTTCGTGTATAATAGGATTTGTTGTTATAAACAGAATCACAAAAATCGAGGTGTAGCTTATGACAATGGTGATTTTTTTCTTTTTGATGACAGTGACTCTGCTAATATTAGCCTTATTTGTTTTTAACCTGGAAAAAGAGAAAAAAATAAAGGATAGAATAGAATTTCATATGAAGCTCAGCGATCATAAAGAAGATGAAGAACCGGTAGGTGAAAAAAGAGAAGTGAAATTCACATTCAAAGATGGAATAAAATCCTTGAAAAACAGATTAAGGAAATATTATAACAATACAATGCCTTCCCATAAGGAGGAAGAAATTCAGAAAAAGCTTTTGAATGCTGGAAGTCCTTTCAGAATGACAGTGGCAGATTACTATATAATAAATAATGTTATCCGGGTGATTATGCCCTTGCTTTTTGGTGCATATTCAGGATTGTTAAAGCTGAGTTTCACTAATATAGTCCTGATGGTATTGGCAGGATTTGCAGTTTCCTTTAAAGCTTTGGATTTTTATATTGGCATGAAAACAAAAGAGCGGTATAAAAAAGCTCTCAGAGAACTTCCGGATTTTCTGGATATTTTGACTATAAGTGTTGAGGCTGGTTTAGGATTTGATCTGGCTCTGGGAAAAACCATAGAAAAGAGAGAGGGAATATTGTGTTCTGAATTCAATACCTGTCTGGAAGAGATGCGTCTTGGAAAAATAAGAAAAGAGGCGCTGATTGGGGTAAAGGAAAGATTGGCTTTCGATGAGATGATATCCTTTATAAACAGCATAATACAGTCAGAAAAGCTGGGAACAGGTATTGTCAATACATTAAGAAGCAAATCGGAGGATGAGAGAGATAAGAGAAAACAAAGGGCAGAAGAGGTGGCGATGAAAACCACCATAAAAATACTGTTTCCCTTAATATTCTTTATTTTCCCAACTATATTCATCATAACTTTTGGACCTGCAGTTTTAGAGTTAATGAAAAATTTTAGCACCATGAAATAAATATATTATTGTAATAATTACCCCCCTTTTAAGGTAAAGTCTACTTTAGGGGGTATCTTGCATCTTGAAGATTAAAAGCATAAGCAGGAGGTATTGACGTGAAGGTTATTAAGATAAAAGGGGAATATTTGGATACTGAAATCATAAAAAGCAATCTTGAAAAAACATCAAAGGAGAATTTGGTGTTTATTTTGGATGCTGGAAAACAGTTGTATGAATTCCTTGAGAATTTAGGAATTGAAGGTAATTTGTTTTATCATTTGAAAATAGCAAATGAAGAGGATTTTTCTGATATTTCGGTAAAGCTAAATGATAAAATTACAGATGAAACAGTAATGGAAAACATCCATTCTTTAAGCAGTCTGCTGGAAGCTGTATCAGAAGAAGATATAAAAAACTGCAGGCTCATATTTGATACGGAAGACAGCGACTTTATAAGCAGAGTTACTCAGGCTATTGTTTATTTGGATTTAGAGCTTGAAGTTATGATGAAAAAAGAAAAGAAAGACAGACTTAAACTCAATGCCTTCAGAAGGAAGTTTGACAGTTTAAAATTATCAGCATCTAAAGGGATAACAGAGCTCCAGAGGCTGGAATCAGGAGATGAGTTTTTAACGGAAAAAATGGAGTGCATCAACTCTTTTTATCAAATTCAGGAAGATATCGAAAAAGCCAGGGACAGAGAAATTAATATTTCATTAATGTCTACTAAAAAAGCAGGGAAGAGCGTATTGGTGAATTCCCTTTTAAAGGAGCAGTATTCTCCTACAAGCCTTGAGTTACCCACATCTAATAAATGTATCTACAGAAGGAGCAGGGATAACACCATAAGAATGTTTTATGGCAGTAAGGATCTTCTTTTTAAAAGTCCAAAAGATATTTATGAATATGTATATAAAGAATTTAAAAAAGCGCAAAAAGATAAAGATAACGGATATATAACTGATGACATGGAGATTTATTACAAAGGAACCATTGATGACATTTCCTCTTATACTATTATCGACACCCCAGGAAGCAACTATATACCTGGTAAAAGTCTTGAAGATGGGGAAAATATGCATAAAAAGCTTGTATATGAATGCATAGAAAAATCAGATGTGGTACTTTTTTTAATAAATTATTCCAATTACCTCACGGCGGATGAAGAGAAATTTTTTAAAGATATAAAATCGCAGTTTGAAAAACTTCACAAGTTTTATTCGCTTATAATAGTTGTAAATAAATTGGATGAGATGTATACAAGCGAATGTGAAAATAAATCTGAAGTAAGATTTCTCGATTATATCAGGTATAAATTATATGAATTAGGTTATAGCGGATTTGTTGTGATTGGAACATCTGCAAGAACATATTCTGATATAATCAAAGTATCAAGAATTGACGGTGATGTTGCAGGTTCTGAAGAAAATAATGTACCTATAGAAAATCTTGTTGGGGCTGATTTAAGGGCCAGAATAAAAAGTTTGAAAAGACGATTTATTGGGAAGAATGAGATGAGTTCACTAGCTTTTATAGATGGACAGCTTGAAAATATTGAATGTTTTTATGGAATTACGGATTATAGTCTGGAAATATTGAGACAAAAAAGCGGAATACCTAAACTTGAACAATACACCTCATATGTAGCTATGCAAAAAGCAAATGTGGAACTGTACAGGAAGATTATAGAGGATATAGACGAGAAGTTTCATGAAGTGAACAATAGGAATATTATAACAAAAATTACAACTTCAAGGGATGGAGACTTAACTGCCATACAGGAGGTTGAAGTTATGGTCCAGAATACTATTGACAGATTCAATAGCATAAAAGCGGAGTTGGAAAAAAAAATAAGCTTTGAAGTATTTCAGCAAGAATTATTTTATAATTTGAAAAACTCCATGGATAGAATATTAAATCATATGCTGGACATTGGAGAAGCAAGAATAGATGAGTTTTTTATGAAACTTCTCCTTAAAACTTCCCGGGAGTTAAAAGAATTTAAAGAAAAAACCACAGATATTGAATTTTCTATAAACAAAAGAATATTTCTTGATGAACTTAATGCCACTATTGAAGAAACAGTTAATTGTCAAAACATTGAAATAAGTAAAAGAGAAGAGTATGTGAGAGAAGCCGAAATAAAAATGAGGGATATTGCGGAGAGTTTCAGCGAAAAAGTAAGAAAAGAATATGAAATAACGGAACTTGGCAGCAAAGTTCCGTTATTTCATCAGGAATTCAATAGAAATATTTTATTGAATATACCTCCTATTGATATTAATGATGATATTATTAAAGAAAAAATACGGGATAGCATAGAATTCAAGCAGACATATTTACAACGCTTTCTTAATAATTTCAGAGGTGATAAACTGGGAAGCTATTTCATAAACAGTTATAAACTTAGAAAAATAAATATAGAGTATATAGAATATTTAAGAAATGGCGAATATGATAAGTACTACAATCTATTAAAAGAATATTTTTCTCTTAGAATGGAGGAGGGTAAGAATAACCTTATTGAAATTTGTGGAAAAATTTCAGGAAATTATGAAAAAATATTGAATGATATGTTTAACAGTTTATCAAACGTCAGGATAAAGTGGGAAAAGCAGATTAAAATACTAGATAACAATCTTGAATTCTATATAGGTATAAATGAAGCCATAAATGATTTTATAGAGGAGTGGGAAACAGTCAGAAATGCAGGCAAGTGATTTATCGACAGATGCAAGCAAGTTTGATGATTCACTTAAATAAGTGCAATATATATGTCAAAAAAATGATGGCGTTGCAATAATTTTTTCTTTATTGACATTGGAATTCCTATATTCTATAATATTTATAACTTAAAAAGAGATTGCTCGTATATATTTGGAATATGGCCAGATGTTTCTACCGGAAACCGTAAATTTCCGACTATGAGTGAATTGATATGCAGG
>JBEHWK010000156.1:0-7322 GCA_040217795.1 Clostridiaceae bacterium | reverse complement strand
GGAGATAATCTGTGGATTATATCAAAGTTATACAATATAACTGTTGAGAATCTTATAGATTTAAATAGAATAAGAAATCCCAATATTATTTTTCCGGGACAGAGAATTAGGATAAGATAGTGCTAATCATGAATTTGTTGTAAAAATATACCTATTTTAATTATAGGTAGGAATACAGAAAATATCAAACGTATGTTCAATATAAATAATTAAAATTATTTATAGAATTTAAATATGAAAGAAGGGAGGAAAACTGTATGGCGGAAGCAATTTTAGCATCAAGATCACTGGTTATAAAATACAAGAAAGGAATAGATGCTGCCGGGAACGATGTATTTAGAAGAATGGGATTTTCTAATATATCCAATGTTGCTATAGATGATAACATATGCGCAGTAGGGCATGCTATAGGAAATCTTTTGAATACAGAGATTTATAGTGTGATGAAGGAAGACAGCTTTGAATTACTTGGGTAAGATGGGTTGTATAATTTATCGTTAGGATGTGGGTGACATTTTGCCTGCATCTTTTTTGTTTGTAGAAATAATTTGTGGCAAAGCTTTTTCGGATTATTTTATGAAAGAATCTTGGGGGTTTGACAAAATTTTATAATATAGTTATTGAAATAAATACATGGGGATGGAGGAAGTAGATTGCTACAAAGATTAATATAAAGTAATGAATATTTTAATAAAGACTATAATTGCCGTAACTGATGATATTACAGTTATGATTTTTCTTATACAATTGAAAGAAATTTTTGTTTAACAGTATTTGTGTTTATAAATAATTAAAATACGAAGGTGAAAAGATAAAATGAAAACAGAAGAATTATATTAAGTTTATACATTAAAATGAGAAAAAATCACATTTGAATGTTGATTATTTTTGAAAATTGGATATAATATAAGTAGAAATGAATGTGAGGTTGAAACTATGTTAATACAATTTAATTTTAAAAATTTTAAATCTTTTCGAGAAGAAGCCACTTTAGATCTATCCGCTACGAAGATGACGGAGTTTTCTGATAGAGTGGTAACGATAGGAAGTGAGAAAGTTCTTCCAGTAGCAGCTATTTATGGAGCTAACGCAAGCGGAAAATCTAATGTTTATAATGCATTTGAATATATGTCCGAGTATGCTGTAAATTCTTTTAAATATGGGGATGAAGAAGAAAAATTCGAAGAATATAGACCTACTCCATTTCTTTTTGATAGTACTTCAGTGGATGCTGAATCTAGTTTTGAAGTGTATTTTACATTACCAGATGATAAGACTGAGAAGTCATATAATTATGGCTTCTGTGTTGGAAAAGAAGGGGTTACAGAAGAGTGGCTTAATGTGAAAGCAAAGACTGCTAGAAAGTATAGTCCAGTTTTTTATCGCTCAAAAGATACTTTGGATTTAGCAGGTCTTCCTAAAAATAGTAGGGATAACATACAGGTAGCATTAGAAAAACAAGTTCTTATTGTATCACTTGGAGCAAAACTTAAAATTAGCAAATGTAAAGCAGTTAGAGACTGGTTCTTTGCAAATGAATTTGCAGATTTTGGTGATGTAGTTACTAACTTTTTTATGTCAAGAAGATTACCAAGGAATTTTGTGAAAGATAAAAATGAACAGAATAAGGTAATAAAGTACTTTTCATCTTTCGATGAACACATTAAGGATTTTAGGATTGAAAGAGTTCCACAAGAAGGAGATTCCAAGGAGGAAACATATAGAATTAATTCACTGCATAAGAAAATTGATTCTGATGAAATGGCTGAAATTCCATTGGGAACAGAATCTGCAGGAACTTTAAAAATGTTTGCACTTTATCCAGAATTGCAGGATGTGTTGAAAAAGGGGAGCGTATTCTTTATTGACGAATTAAATGCAAGACTACACCCGCTGCTTGTAAGAAACTTTCTATTAACATTTCTAAATCCAGAAATTAATACAAATCATGCGCAGCTAATTTTTACTACACATGATACATGGCAGTTATCAAATCAGCTTTTAAGACGTGATGAAGTCTGGTTTGTAGAAAAAGATGACCAGGGAATATCTACGTTATATTCATTAGCTGATTTTGTGGATGAAGACGGAGCACGAATTAGAAAGGATGAAAGTTACGAAAAGAATTATCTTATTGGTAAGTATGGAGCAATCCCATCCTTAAAGCGCATTGACATATTTAAGGAGGAGTAGGAGTGGCAAGAAGTGATAGAACAGGAAATCGTAAATCACGTGAACAGAGAAGAACACTAAAGCGTCCGGAATTAGGATATTATCTGATTGTAACAGATACAGAAGAAACAGAGAAATGCTATTTTGATGGACTGCATGATAGTCTTCCTAAGGAAGTTCAAAATAAATTGGTTATTCGTGTAGTGGAAACAAAGACTCGTGAAATGATTGATAAGTGTATGGAACTAACAACTTATGAGGCCCAATACCGTACTCCCTGGATAGTTTTCGATAGAGATCAAGTGAAAGATTTTGATGAAATAATAAAAGAAGCAAAGCACAGAGGTGTTGAAGTAGGCTGGTCTAATCCATGCTTTGAAATTTGGATGTATGCCTACTTCGGTTCTATGCCAGCTATATATGAATCGTGGACCTGCTGTTCAGAATTTGGAAAAGTATATGAACGTAAAACAGGCCAGAAGTATTTTAAAGCCGATAGCAGCATGTATAGCAAAATCTGCAAGAACGGCAATGAAGAAAAAGCAATTCAGCTTGCAAAGCAGAAGTATGAGCAGTGTTTAAGAGAAGGTAAAACAATTCCATCAAAAATGTGTCCATGTACTACAGTACATGAACTAGTGGAAGAGATAAGAGGGAAAATTATTTAAGTGGCAATTAGTTGGCTGCAATAACATGAAAGGTGGTGATTGAAAAAAAGAGATAGATATTATAAGGATATTTATTGTTGATATAGAATGGGCAGTATAAGAAAAGAACCGAAGTTCGCACCTTCAGTTCCTGTCAAATATGTACTGTGAATGACCATAAATGGCCACTGTTTGCAATCCTAGTGTATCATTTATTATTCTAATAGACAATACAGAAAGTTTGTTCGAACTTTCTTACATCCATCCCATAAATAAAAAATGTAAATATTCAAGAGTTTGGTCATTCCTCTTTTTAAATAAATATATCGGCACCCCCAATAAGTTACTATTGGGTACTTTGACGTGCTAATTTATACAAAAGGAGAGAAATTAATGAACAAAATACAAAGAAAATTAGATATAGAAGAGTTGGTTAAAAAACTGGACATTACACCAACAATGTTCAAAAATGCAGTTGAGAAATATGAAAATCTTGGCAAGTACCTTCAAGGTGAAGGTTTGGACGTGAGTATTTATCCCCAAGGATCATTTAGTTTAGGAACTGTTGTGAGACCGTATAAAAATTTGAAAGATACTGCATATGACTTGGATTTTATATGTGAAAGCAACAAGCCTAAAGATAGTACAAACCCTAAAGAGATTAAATATGAAGCTCATGATATATTAATTGAAAATGAAATGTACAAGAAAATATTGAGTGAAGAAGAATATGATAAATGTTGGACGTTGGAATATGCTGAAGTTGATGGAATTGATTTTAACATGGATATTGTTCCGGCAGTTAAAGAAAATGGACAAGGAATACAGGAATTGAGTATAAAAGGATTGAATCCGTATTATTCCAATATGGCAATTGCAATCACAAACAAGAAGAATTGTAATTATAATTGGAGCACCAGTAATCCGATAGCGTATAAAGAGTGGTTTCAGTCTATAAATAACCCTTTTTTAGAGTATAACCGTAATGAAAGGTTAATGAAGATATTGAACGAAAATAGAAGCATTTATGCTTCAATAGAATCAATTCCTCCTGAGATAGAACGTTCAGCATTGCAGCGAGTTATACAGTTGCTTAAGAGACATAGGGATGTGTATTTTTCAAAGAAAAAAGAGGAGGACAACAAACCTTTATCGGCGATTATTACTACAATCACTGCTGAAATAGCAAAATCTGCACCAGTAAATATGTCAATATTTGAACTGCTTCAGTATGTAGTAAGCGAATTTGAAATATACTCAAACAGACAAAATATGGATGAAGGCATTTTTGAAGCAACATTCATTGAAAAAAGAATAATTAATCGTAAGCAAGGTCAATGGATTATAATGAACCCGGTTAATCCAAAAGATAATTTGGCTGATGGGTGGAATGAAGTACCTATAAAAGCAAAATGTTTTTTTGAATGGGTATTACAGGTAAAGAAAGACTTCCTGGATTCCATAGCTGAGCCAGACAATGAATTTATTGTTGCGCTTGAAAATGGCTTGGGGAGTGGATTTGTCAAAAGTAATTTAAATATGAAAAACTATAATTTCATAAAGGCTCAAATTATCACCAATACACCAAAACATTGGAGAAGATAATTATGTTTTATGAGGAAGATATTAAAAAGGTAATTGATAATCATACAGGCTTATTCTTTCATGAAGATTTAAAATTGCTTAAAGGACAATTGAATATTAATCATACGTTTTGCGATGAACATATCATCGCAGCGTATGACATTGAAATCCATGTGCCAGAAGATTACTTTAAAAAGTTACCGCGAATAAAAAATATAGATAAAAAGGTTCCGTTAAGCTTTGGGCATATATATCAAACTGGTGAATTATGCCTTGCTACAGACGCTGATCAACTTATGTTTTTTGCTGAAGGAAATGATTTGAATGATTGGGTAAACTCATATGTAATACCATATTTCTTTGCTGTGGAATATTACAAAAAATATAAGATTTATCCTTTTGGAGAAAGAAAGCATGGAGTTGAAGGAATACTGGAATATTATTTTGAAGCATTCAATGTTAATGAAGATAGTCAGGTAGTCAGAATGTTAGATTATATAATAAGTAATAGATATAGAGGACATGCAGCATGCCCCTGTGGAAGTGGTAAAAAACTTAGAGATTGTCATAAGGAAATAATTCTTAATTGGAAGCAGGGAAAGTACAAAAATATATTATTAAATGATTATCATTTGATGGTAAGTGATACAAGGAGGACATATGCAGGATATTAAAAGAATGCAAAATGAGGAAGAAATCTTACAATTACTTTTTTCACAAAGAAAGTTTTATGATGATTCTGAAAAGTATAGTAATTTATCATGGGTATTTGCTGTGATTATGTTTTTAGTAAGTTTAATTAATATAATTTTCAATATACCAGTACTATATTCAACATTGTCTATAGCTGTTTTAACAATAATTATATTGGTTATGGAAAAACTTTCTATGAGATGTGTAAAAATAGGCGCAGCCACAAAAAAATATATAGACTTTAAATTATTTGGATTTAATGATAATAATTTTGGCTTCACAAAAGAGGAAATTAAAGAGTTTGCTATAAATAAAAGAAGAAAATACCCTGAGGAATATATTGCTCAAATTTCCAATACAGGGACTGATGAGATAAAAGGCGTAAAAGATTGGTACGTTTTTGAGGCCACAGGTTCTCGATGGAAGGATATATACACATGCCAAAAACAGAATATTTGGTGGAACGGAGCACTATCAAAGAAATATGTATACTTATTAATATCCAGTAGCATTTTTATAATTTTATTATTCATAGGAATAAGTTTGGTAGTTAATCCATCAGCGAGAAATCTTTGGATTGCAGTTGCTTCAAATGTAGGATTGTTTATAAAAATATTTGAAGATATTAAATCGGGGATAAAATACTATCAAGCATATCATTCTGCTCAAGTAAAAACCGAAATATTTGATACAAAAAGTGAGTTATCGGAAGAAGATATGAAAGGGTTACAAAGTGATATAGATAAGATTCGCAATATTAAGTTTTTGGTACCTGATTTTTTGCATAGAAAAAACTCTATAGTTCTTCATGATATATATAGAAGTTTGTTTGGATAAGAGACCTTGCTGAAATAATTATTGTTGCTGCAAGGAACATCGAGTACGTTGTGGTGATGGAGAAAAAATAGCATAAAATGAAATGATTCAATGGAGTTTAGAAAAATTTATATTATATTTCATGTTCCCTCAAACTTAGTTTGGGGGATTTTTCTTTTAAGGAGATGCACTTTTTAACAGAATTTCGATATTCAGGAGACTACTATTATGTAGCGGTAACAAATACTTGAAAATAAGTATCTTACATGGCAATTTATGTTATAATTTTAGTAAATAAATAACAAAGGAATTGGAGAAATACTACATATGAGTATAAGTGCAAACATAAATGAAAAAGCGAATCTGATCTGGGCAATTGCCGATAAATTGACTGGAGTATATAAACCCCATGAATACGGAGATGTTATTCTTCCCCTTACTGTAATAAGACGTTTTGACTGCATACTGGCAGATAGAAAGGAAGCTGTACTTAAAAAGAATGAGTCAATCGGAAACCTTCCTATGAAGGATGTTTTTTTATGTAAGGAATCAGGCTTTTCTTTTTATAATACAAGTAAATATGATTTTGAAAAGCTTCTAAGTGATCCTGATGGAATAGAGGCTAATTTCCGTGCATATTTAAATGGATTTTCACCAAATGTAAGAAACATAATTGAAAAGTTCAATTTTGATGTTCATATAGCAAGACTTGTAGAAAAAAATCTTCTATTTATTGTACTTCAGGAGTTCACAACACCGAAAGCTGATTTGCATCCTGACAAGATATCAAACCTTGAGATGGGTTATATTTTTGAAGAGATAATAAGAAGATTCTCAGAAGCACATAACGAAGATGCAGGACAGCACTATACACCAAGAGAAGTTATAGAGCTTATGGTAAATATTCTGTTTTACAATGACAGCGAACTTTTAACCGGCGGTATTGCAAAAACAGTATATGACCCTGCATGCGGAACTGGTGGTATGCTTTCAGTTGCAGAGGATCATCTAAAGAAGATGAACAGCAGTGCGGAACTCATATGTTTTGGCCAGGAAATCAATGACCAGACATATGCAATTTGTAAAGCGGATATGCTTATTAAAGGAGGCAAGGCAGACAACATTAGAAACGGAAATACCTTATCTAATGATGAATTCAAGGAGGATAAGTTCGATTACATAATTTCAAATCCTCCATTTGGTCGTGAGTGGAAAAATGATAAGGCGGCAGTTGAGAAGGAAGCAAAGAAAGGGTTTGCAGGACGTTTCGGGGCAGGTCTTCCGGCAGTAGGGGATGGGCAGATGCTGTTTTTACAGACTGCTATTTCAAAAATGAAAGATCATGGTTCAAGAATTGCCATAGTTCACAACGGTTCTCCTTTATTTACAGGAGATGCAGGAAGCGGACCA
>JBEHWK010000155.1:0-7340 GCA_040217795.1 Clostridiaceae bacterium | reverse complement strand
TCATACCTTTTCACCTTGGCTTTCCATCTTTATGATATTGTATTATCTATTACTTTACATCTATATTTTCCCCCAAGCACAAGATGATAATACATAAAGAACACTGAATGGTTATTATTATCTAACTGCATGTATACACCTACTTTATATATTATACTACTGAATATATTCTAAGTATTTCATATGCCGGGGTATTCCTCAAGGGGCAACAATTCATCATCTGCTCTGTCAACAAAACGCTTGCTTGTGATATGCACAAACTTTTCATCTGACCAGTGTGCTTTATACATGTAGAAAGCATCCTTTTTAATCTTTCTGTCGTAGGTTATCAATCCTTATTTGTGTCCTAGCTTATTCACATTCCAAAGGTTCGGGAACAATCTTATCCACAAAATTGCAACAACTATTGTTCCTATTCCTCCAAAGATAACTGCCGGAACCTCCCCGAACCATGAAGCTGTAAGTCCTGATTCAAACTCCCCCAGCTGGTTTGATGTCCCAATAAACATTAGGTTCACTGAGCTGACCCTGCCTCTCATTTTATCAGGGGTTTCCATCTGAACCAGGGTTGATCTGATTACAACACTTATTACATCAGAAGCTCCCAGCACAAAAAGAAACATTAATGATGCTGTAAGGGATTTAGACAAAGCAAACATTATTGTGGATATCCCAAAAGTAACCACAGCTACGAACATGACATGTCCTACATTTCTCCTCAATGGCTTTCTAGCCAGAACAATGGATATTAAAAGGGCGCCTGCTGCAGGGGCTGAACGCAGCAATCCCAATCCAAAAGGTCCAACCATAAGTACTTTACTGGCATAAACAGGAAGCAACGCAGTTGCCCCTCCAAACAATACCGCAAAAAGGTCCAGTGATATGGCTCCAAGAATAATGGGCTTGCTCCTGATAAAAGAAATTCCTGCAAAAAGGGACTTGGTTGTTACAGGTTCTGGTTTTATATGAACCTGCTTTATCTTAATAGATAAAATAAGTATGCTGGTAATAAACGATAATATTCCGGCTGTTAAATATACAATGCCAGGCCCTAAAGCATATAAAACACCTCCTAAAGCAGGGCCTACAATAGTGGCGAACTGGAAAGCTGACGCCAGCAGTGCAGCTGCTCTAGGAAAAACCTCCTTACTTACAATATTGGGAAGCAAAGCCTGCATTGAAGGTCCCTGAAACGAATTTAACGATCCAAGTATAAATACAATTATCAGGATATATTCCTTGTTAATCCACCCCTTATAACTTCCAAAAGCTAATATCAGCACTGCTGTTCCTTCTATTATTTTGCACAGAAAAATAATAATTTTTCTGTCAAATCTGTCTGCTGCATATCCTGAAATCAAAGTCAAAAGAAACATTGGTATAAATTGAACCAATCCTACAAGTCCAAGATAAAATGCATTTTCAGTAAGAGCATACATCTGCCAGCCCACAGCGACGGTGACCATCTGTACTGAAAAAGCTCCTGACATACGTCCAAATAATAAGAATATCAGTGATTTATTTTTCAATATCTGTGATTTTTTTAATGAATCCATTACTTAAATACCTTTCCTGAATCTAACCATATTTATCAAAAACAGCTGCAGTGTATATAGGGTTCCAACTCCAACTATCAACTTATACATGCCCGAAAATCGCCTCACTTTGCAATTTTCGAACAAGTATAAGTTAAGTTTCCGTAAAGGAACCCCATAATTAACCCTGCAGCTGAACCTTGTTATTTTTCAACTGAATAACAATCAACAATTTCCCCGTAATAGAATGTATGATAATCGCCATTAGCATAAGCTGACTTCACACTCTCTGAAAGATTGGCCGGATCCATATCCTGCTTGTATACTACACTGCACTCATAATGCAGGCCACATTCTCCAATTACAGGAGTATCTGCTGATTTTCCATCCTTTAATGTGATGTTCGCTTCCCTATACTTATCTGTATCTCTTCCTGACTTGCTTCCGCAGATAGCTAAAGCATCTTTTAATTCATCACTTAACGGAACGCTCACAGTGAATTTTCCGCTGTTCTCCAGCAATTCATGAGTGTATCTTGACTTTCTTACCATCACTGTAAATATAGGACGAGCCCACTCAAAACCGATATTTCCCCAGCTTATTGTCATGGTATTTACCTTATCCCCATCTTTTACTGTCAGGAAAGCTCCTTTTTTATGCAGGAATTCCATTCCCTTTTCAAGATTAGTTATAAAATCTGCTGTCATTTTTTCCTTCTCCTCCTGTTATAATCGGCATCTGCTACTCAAAATATGGTCAAATATATCCACATTGAGATTTTTACTGCTTCGACGTACTCTGCCTTGCCTAAGCTACTGCAGTTTGTATAGCACTCCACAGTCGTTAATTCCCCAAATAGCCTTGGGTACATATATAAGTGCCTGTTTAATTAAGCTGTCTTATATTCCTTAACATTAGCTAAACTAGCCGATAATTATATTAATATTCTATCAATAAATATAACATAAAATACAGTTAAAGTATATTTCCTCTATTAAACTTCCTATCATAATCCATAATAATTCTACAGGCTTCTACCTGCTTGATTCACTTGTCTGAAAACTTAAATTATACTTAAATTTGAAAAATAAAGTATTGTATAAATTATGTTCATTTAGTATAATAACTTTATATTTAATTAAAGCTATGGCAGTTTTAATTGAATAATAATAATTAACTACGTTTAAATTATTAAAATGAATTAAATTTGCAGCAACAAAATGAATAATATTTATAGCAACGGGGCTAGAGAATAAATAAAACTATTTCTTTAGCTCCTTTATTATTTAACTAGAAATTTATTCCAATTAAGTAATACTATGGGTTTATTTTCACTGTTTTTTTGCATATTTTTTCTTTATAACCTAGTTGACAATTTAATAGTTATATTCTAGAATTTTTATATAATTATTAATAATTTTAATCAATTCATAACAATTTAAGTATTCATTGTGTATCTGAAAGGAGATTTTATTAATGAGCAAAATCAACGAAATTTTTGGTTCAAGCGTATTTAATGACGCGGTAATGAAAGAACGTCTTCCAAAGGCTACTTATAAAGCTTTAAAAAAGACAATTGAAGAGGGAACTGCTCTTTCACCGGAAGTAGCTGACGTAGTTGCATCTGCAATGAAAGATTGGGCTATTGAAAACGGAGCTACTCACTTCACTCACTGGTTCCAGCCAATGACTGGCATCACTGCTGAAAAGCATGATTCATTCATAAACCCTACAGCTGACGGAAAAGTAATACTTGAATTCTCTGGAAAAGAATTAATCAAAGGTGAACCTGATGCATCTTCATTCCCTTCTGGTGGATTAAGAGCTACTTTTGAAGCAAGAGGATACACTGCATGGGATTGTACTTCACCTGCATTTATAAAAGATGATTCATTATGCATACCAACTGCATTCTGTTCTTACAATGGTGAAGCTTTAGATAAGAAAACTCCATTATTACGTTCAATGGAAGCTATATCTAAACAAGCAGTACGTGTTTTAAGAGCTCTTGGAAACACTACAACTCAAAAAGTTATCACAACTGTAGGTCCAGAACAAGAATACTTCTTAATCGACAAGGCAATGTATGATGCTCGTAAAGACCTTATCCTTACTGGAAGAACATTATTCGGAGCAAAACCTTCAAAGGGTCAGGAACTTGAAGATCATTACTTCGGAACTATAAAAGAAAGAATTTCTGAATTCATGAAAGAATTGGATGAAGAACTTTGGAAGCTTGGAATACTTGCTAAAACTAAGCACAACGAAGTTGCACCTGCTCAGCATGAATTAGCTCCAATATTCAGCACAACAAATATTTCAACTGATCATAACCAACTTACTATGGAAGTTATGAAAAAGGTTGCTTTAAGACATGACCTTTACTGTTTATTACATGAAAAACCATTTGCAGGAGTAAACGGATCAGGAAAACATAACAACTGGTCAATGGGTACTGATGATGGAATGAACCTTCTTGAACCAGGAAAATCTCCTCATGAAAATCAACAGTTCCTTGTATTCCTTTGCGCTGTTATAAAGGCTGTTGACACATATCCTGAATTATTAAGAGTTTCAGCTGCTAATGCTGGAAATGACCACCGTTTAGGTGCTAATGAAGCTCCTCCAGCAATAATCTCCATGTTCTTAGGAGATCAATTGACTGATGTATTAGAACAAATTGAAAAAGGTCCAGCTAAAAGCTCAAAAACTTCAAGTGAATTAACTATAGGAGTAACTACTTTACCTCCACTTCCAAAAGATGCAACTGACAGAAACAGAACTTCTCCATTTGCATTCACTGGAAACAAATTCGAATTCAGAATGGTTCCATCTTCAGCTTCAATTGCCGGATGTAACTTCGTTTTAAATACAATCGTTGCTGAAACTTTATCTGAAATCGCAGAAAGACTTGAAAATGCTTCTGATGTAAATGCTGAAGTTCAATCAATTCTTACTGAAATAGTTAAGAATCATAAGAGAGTAATATTCAACGGTAACGGATACTCTGACGAATGGGTTGAAGAAGCTGAAAGAAGAGGACTTCCAAACATTAAGTCTACTGTAGAATCTGCAAAAGCTATGATTATGGAAAAGAACATGTCTGTTCTTGAAAAACATGGTGTATTAAGCAGAGTTGAAGCAGAATCTCGTTATGAAATAACTCTTGAAAACTACAACAAGATTTTGAACATAGAAGCTTTAACTACAGCTGAAATGGCTAAACGTCAAATTTTACCTGCAGTTTTAAACTTTGCAACTAACATTGCAGATTCAATAAACTCAATAAATGCTACTGGTATTGGTGCTGACGTTTCAGTTCAAGCTGAATTATTGACTAAAGTATCAAGCCTAGCTGCATCATTAAACAAGAATATAGCTACTCTTGATGAAGCAATTGCAAAAGCTGCAAACTTCGAAGGGGATATATTCGACTTAGGAATGATGTACAGATACGATGTATTTGAAAAAATGGAAGCTGTAAGAGCAGTTGCTGACGAACTTGAAACAATAGTTGATGCAGACTTCTGGCCATTACCAACATACGAAGATATGTTATTCAACGTTTAATAAATAAAAGAAGCACTTCTTTAAGAAGTGCTTCTTTATTTTTCTATTATTGATTCAATATCTTCCTGGCTGCTTCATCATTAACATCTGTCATGAATTTAATTCCTGTTTCAATTTCTGTTTCTCTGTTGGCAGAGAAAATATCATCTCTTGATATCTCTGATATACTAAACTTTCTGGCCCCTGCCATAAATTGCTGAAGCCCTGCTTTTAACTTATCAGCAAGAGTCCACACTGCCACTGCACCTAAAGGTATATTCCTCATGCTGTCATCACCCACTTTTTCTTTAACATCAAAATATCCAGCAAATATCTCTTCAGGTTTCATTCCAAATTCCTCAATAACATGCTTAGGAAGCTCATTCCAATTACCATTGATTTTTTCTCTTCTGTCTACGTATAAAGCACCCTCTATATTTGTTCCTGTAAATGCAGGAATAAGCAAAGCCCTTCCCATGCATACAAGCTTAGTGAATGGTGCACCCAGGGCCATTGCTTTAAAAATATGATCCTCTCTTGCAAGGCCTCCGGCAAAAGCCATATCAACCACATCATATCCCCTGTCCTCTAATATGTTTGCATATTCATAAGCCTTAGAATGAAGATATATAGAAGGGATTCCCCAGTTCTCCATCATATTCCACGGACTCATCCCTGTTCCTCCGCCAGAACCATCTATAGTCAAAAGATCAAGCTTTGCCTCAGACGCAAACTTTATGGCCATGGCTAAAGTCTCCATGCCATACGCTCCAGTTTTTAACGTTACTCTTTTGAACCCTATCCTCCTCAGATGCTCAATAGATTTCATAAAAATTTCTTTCACTTCATCAACAGAATTCAGGTCTGTATAACCCATCCTGCTGTGCCTGGCAAAGCTTTTTATTGCTCCGGATTTGAATGCTTCCTGTACGCTGGGTAGAGAAGGATCAGGATCCACTATATATCCCCTTCTCTTCAGGAATAAAGCATCCTCCAGCGATGCAACCTGTATTTCACCACCTATGTTTTTAGCACCTTGTCCCCACTTTAGTTCTATAATTACCCTATCTCCATATCTTTCAATAACGTATTCAGCAACACCATTTCCTGCATCTTCAACATTCATCTGAACAATGATTGCACCATATCCATCATGGTATCTTAAATATTGTTCTATTCTTCTGTCTAATTCAGGAGCCCTCAAAACTTTTCCATTCTCAATAACAGCCCTTTTGTCAGCACCTACTACATTTTCCCCTACTACAATAGGGAACCCAACCAAGGCGGCCCCTACTGCAAGAGGCTCCCAATATTTTTGAGCTATCAGGGTAGAACCTAAAGCACCAGTCATTATGGGCAGCCTGGATTTTATCTTTAAACTTTTCCCAAATTCAGTTTCCATGTTTACATTAGAAAAAATACACTGGTCTGAAGTATTTGTGAAATTGCCCGAAATACCTTTTGCTCCATAATTATACCCTTGAATTCTGATATTGCTGTAACTTACTCCTGCATTATGTACACCTGAGCTGCCACAAGTAACCCTTCCAAAATCCCTTGGATATAACATTTTCCTTCCTTTCAAGCTGGACATCCAAGTCTCGCATTTTCCTGTACAATCTGCCCTGCATAAGGTGCACAGCCCCGATTCTGCTGGGTTACCTCTGTTGGCAGTATTCAATACATCGTTATTTTTTTGATATTCAGCCATTATAATTCCCCCTAAAAGACTATACATTCTTTAGATTATCATTAAAACGCCAACACCTGGTATACGTTTACAAAGGCGTTGATCTCCTTTTTTAATTTATAGTTTGATTATACCATATCTTCTAAATAGAAAAATAATTGGCCAAATAAAATATGCTGCAGTCTATAGCCTGCAACATACTTTATTTATATGTACAATTAATCCAAATATGAACAGCAGTAATCTGTCAATTCTTTTACCACTATTTTAAAGCTTGAATTTGCAGGAACCTCAAAAGACTGCCCTTCTGTGATTGTTTCCCACTTATCACTTCCTGGCAGCATTACTTCAACTGTACCTGCCAATATTTCCATCAATTCCTTCTTTCCTGTACCAAATTCAAACTCTCCCGGCATCATGATACCTAAAGTTTTCTTTTCCCCATCAGCAAATATTACAGTTCTGCTTGTTACATTGCCATCAAAGTAAACATTTGCTTTTTTTACTACAGTTACATTTTCAAATTGTTGCATAAAAATCACTCCTTGTATAAATATGCACTATTA
>JBEHWK010000154.1:0-7418 GCA_040217795.1 Clostridiaceae bacterium | reverse complement strand
TTGTTTGAACATCTTGTTATTGTCACAGGCATCCTGTATGTGTCGCCGTATGCCTGTACCATGAAATCCGCTCCTGCCTTGCTTGCCGAGTAAGGACTATGAGGATCAAGAGGTGTTGTCTCCATGAAGTATCCTGTTTCCCCCAATGAACCGTAAACCTCGTCAGTTGAGACCTGGTGGTATCTTACCCCTTCTTTCCAGCCACTTTCTGTTTCCCATGCATTTTTTGCACAATTCAACAGGTTGACTGTTCCCATTACATTTGTCTGAACAAATATTTCCGGCTCCCTTATACTTCTGTCTACATGAGATTCAGCTGCAAAGTTAACAACATAATCTATATCATACTTCTCGAATAATGATGAAACCAGTGCCTTATCACAGATATCCCCCTGAACGAAAACATGATTCCCGTTTCCTTCAAGGGACTTTAGATTTTCCATATTACCTGCATAAGTCAGCTTGTCAAGATTGATGATTCTCACATCATCATATCTGTTTAACATGTATAATACAAAGTTTGATCCTATAAATCCGGCTCCGCCGGTCACTAAATATGTCTTCATAAATTTTCCCCTTCCCAAAAAATAATTTTATAATATATTAAAAGGAAAACTCCTTATTTGTCACCACTTGAAAAAGAGTCTTTGCCTGCCTGACCTGTCCTTTAAGAACATATCTAAACATTTTTACATATCTGGTAATTACAAAATATGCTTCAGCTTTAAAAAAGTTGAAGCCGCTTACCTTGTACCTGAATTTTTTCATGAACAGTTTTCTTGCCCTGTTGCTGTAATAAATTCTGAAGAGGGAATCTTCTCCCCCTGATGAAACGCTGACCTTATGGTATATCTTAGCTTTATGGTCCAAAAGGAGCTTTAATCCAATTTCTTTTATTTTAAGGCTGTAATCCACATCCTCATAATACATGAAGTACTCATGTGACAGATATCCTGCTTTTTTTATAGTTCTTTCCGGAATCAGAATGCAGCATCCTGTAATGAAATCAGTCTCTGTGCATTCATCTTCACTTTCATAATCCTCTTTCCGCTCATCAATGTTAAATGCGCTGAATTTTGTAAAATCGACTCTGCCGCCGTTATACCAGATGATATTCTCTGCAGGATGGTACATTATCTTGCACCCCACAGCTCCTGCATCTTCATTTTTCTCGGCGGTTTTAACCATTCTGGTGAGAAAATCTTTTTCGACCAAAGTATCGTTGTTGAGAAGAAGCACATAGTCTGCATTATTATTTATTGCATATTCCATGCCCAGATTGTTTCCTAACGCAAAACCAAGGTTGACATCTGATTCTATCAGTTTGATGCCGCTGCTGTTTTCCCTTAGAAGCTTCTTTTCCTCGTCTCTTGAATTATTGTCCACAACAACAATCTCATAGTTTTTGTAATCTATGTCCTTAAGACTTTTTATACAATCAATGGTATCCTTTGAGCCGTTGTAGTTGACTAATATTATAAAAACCTTTTTATCCATTTGAATGCTCCTGTTCCCCTGCCTTTGAAAGAATATCAAAAACTTTATCGGCACATTTTTCCCAGGAAAATAACTTAACTCTTTCACTTCCTTTTCTTATGAGTTCGTCTCTTTCTTCCCCTGTCATGGAATCCAGCTCAAGAAGAGCTCTTTCAACATCATCCGTATCCTGTGAATTCATATATATTGCAGCATCTCCCGCAACCTCAGGAAGTGACGAGGTTTCTGAACATATCACCGGTGTCTGGTTTGCCATAGCTTCAAGAACAGGAAGCCCGAAGCCCTCATATAATGAAGGATAGACGAATGCCTTTGATGCCTGATACAGCTTATGCTTCACGTCATTATCCACATATCCCAGGAACACCACCCTGTCTTCAACTCCAAGACTTTTTGCAAGCCGGATGAGTTCTTTTCCATATCCTACATTATAATTTCCCGCAATTACAAGCTTATAGCTTACACGATCTTTTATATCGCTGTACGCGCTTATTATTGAGTGGAGATTTTTGTATCTGTAATTTATCCCCATCATCAATATGTATGATTCAAGATTATACATATCCTTTATGGCTTTTTTGCTTTCTTCTATGTTTATATATTGAGGCTTGTCAAAGCCATTGTATACAACATGTATTTTCCCAGGATTCACTTTATAATGCTTTATTATGTCACTCTTTGTATTTTCCGATACTGTAATGACACACACTGAGTTTTTTATAACCTTTGGAAGAATAAATCTGTAGTAGAAATACTGATGGAATCTTCCTGCCGGATATAAAAGCGGAAGCAGATCATGTACAGTAATTACCTGTCTGATTCCCTTTGTTGTTACCCCATGCTGAGTAGGTGAATATATAAGAAGATTCTTATGCGCAAGCTCTTTGATTTTTCTTTTAAAATTGTGATTTCTTAAAAAAACGGAAAACAGCTTATGTGAGCTTTCTGTCTTTATATTGATGGTTTCAATATCACCTGGATTTCGAATTTCAGAAGACTCCATCTTTATAATGCTGTCAGTTGAACTTACTTTCACTCTTTTTAAGATGTTAATACAGTACAAACTCAAACCGTTGGGTTTATCTGAAATTATCGTAGCATTAAATATTATCTTTGACATTTTGTCCTCCATGCTGCAGAAGCCTGAATATTATGAATGGAATTACTGCAAATTGAATAAGTTCCTTTATTGTATAGAATATAGGGTTTCTCACCAAAGAAACAACTAGAAACGGAAGTACAAGGCTGTATAAAAGCACTCCGTCTTTTATTGAATCACGTTTTTTGGCCATATAGATTGTAAACCCTCCCAGAAGAAACATAAAAATGATTGTATAGACAACATATCCATTCATGAGATTCTGTGCTGCCAAGTTCAGTCCTCCCACAGGACTTACAACTTTTATCTTATTCAATTCATCCAGCTTTTTTGTGACAAACAGCAGCTGCTCCTTGTTAGGCAGCAGAAATCTTGGTATCAGGAAGAGAATTCCGTCCAAAAGGCTGGCTCCCCACAAATAACTTATTTTGTGTGTGCTTATTATTTGCATCATTGTAAAATTGGTGTAAGAATTCAGGAAATACTCAAGTCCGCCAGATCCACCCAGCATATAGTTCACCATGGTTCCAAAATTATTCGGTATCAAGGTTTTATAATCCCTGAAGTATCCTATGTATCCAAACAGGACATAACCTATTGCTCCTGCGGCTGATACTTCTCTTATTCTGAAACGTCTGTATTTATAGTGATAAATTGACAAAAGCGTTAAAAAACCCATCAATATCTGAATTCTTCCCCCCTGAATCAGCTTGACCATTGTCAGCAGCATTGAGAAATAGAGTCCATCCCATTTGAGAAAGTCCCTTAACCTGTCAATTTTTCTGTCACAGAAAAGATATAGAGAAATGGCTACCCCAACATAAGCTACCTGAACTCCTGTTGTCATAATCCCAACTGATTCTAAATCCGCGGAATTCCATACATATTTACTTAAAAGATAGCTTAATCCCCCTTGTTTATATACCCCATATAATAAAAGAATTGTTCCTGCAGCCATTAGAACATCAGAAAAATTTTTTCCAGTAAACAAAAATCCCATTTTACTGTTTTTTATTTTATTAACTAGTGCAATTATTGCTGAAATTGCACGTTCTAGACCTGGTCTCCATATTTTCTTCACACGCAGATTTGAAAAAGCGTAATATCCAAATATAAAAGATACAATTGCTATAACTCCACATACAAGAAGAATCCTGGTTCCCAGCAGCCTGTACGTTGCTAATGCATACCCTTTAACGCTGTAGCTTTTATTTATCTGCTTTATAGGGATATATAAGACATAAACGCAGTAATTCAGTAAAAGCAGAATACCCATGGAGAACAAATCTTTCCTGACTGTCCTGAAAACAAACAGACCTGATGCAGCCAAATTGAGAATTATAAGTGGTATAAGCGAATTCTTTTTGAATATTAAGAACAATATCACCGAAAGTATCACTATCATCAAATATACTATTTTATCGGTTTTCCCCATATGCCACCTCCATTTAAATAAATAAACCGGCTTACTGTATTATGGTTTTATCAATATACAACCCGGCTTTTGATAATATTTTCTAATATTCAAAAGGCAAATCCAGTTCTTTTAATGTTTTCTGCACCTTATCCTTTTCTGACAGCAGAAGCTCCTCTATTTCTTCCAACGGCCACTCTATACCTACATCCGGATCGTTCCACAGAAGTCCGGAGTCATACTCCGGAGCATAGAAATCCGTACACTTATAATTGAATACAGCTTCATCTGACATTACCAGGAATCCGTGGGCAAAACCCTCTGGAACATAGAATTGTCTCTTGTTTTCAGCTGTAAGTATAACTCCCTCCCATTGACCATAGGTAGGAGAGCCTTTTCTCAGATCAACAGCCACATCATAAACAGCTCCGTGAGTTACTCTTACAAGTTTCCCCTGAGTGTGTTTTGTTTGAAAATGAAGCCCTCTTAGAACTCCCTTTTTTGACTTTGATTCATTATCCTGAACAAATTCCATTTTGAGACCAGCCTCAAAGAAATCATTCTTGTTGTAAGTTTCCATGAAATATCCTCTGCTATCTCCAAAAACCTTCGGTTCTATTATATACAAATCCCTAATTTTAGTCTTGATAAATGTGAAGTTTCCCAAAATAACTCCCCCTAAACTCTTGTTGCTGCCACTTCTTCATTTGCTTTTTTCATTTCCACTTCCTGAACTATATCTATCAGATATTTGCCATACCCTGTTTTCATCAATGGTTTTGCCAGTTCAATAACATCCATGGATGTTATCCATCCTTTTCTGTAAGCTATTTCTTCAAGGCATGCTATATAGGTTCCCTGGGTGTTCTGTATTGCCTCGACAAAATTTGAAGCCTGAAGCATTGATGAGTGTGTTCCTGTGTCAAGCCATGCCATTCCTCTTCCCAGAAGCTCAACCTTAAGGTTATGCTCTTCCAGATAAAGCCTGTTTAAATCTGTGATTTCCAGCTCTCCTCTTGCAGAAGGAGCAAGCTTCTTAGCTTTTTCCACAACTGTGTTATCGTAGAAATATAATCCTGGTATAGCATACTTTGATTTCGGATTCTCAGGTTTTTCCTCTAAAGAAATAACATTTCCTTCTGAATCAAATTCTACAACTCCGAAAGCTTTAGGATTCTGAACATAATATCCGAAAACCACAGCCCCATTTTGAAGTTTTGATGCATTTTTAAGGTTGTTGCTGAAGCTTTGACCATAAAATATATTGTCTCCAAGTATCATTGCAACACTGTCATTTCCTATAAATTTCTCCCCTATGATAAATGCTTCAGCAAGCCCGTTTGGAGCAGCCTGAACCGCATATTCAATATGCAATCCCAATTCTGAACCGTCTTTGAACAGTTCCTTAAAATTAGGAATATCCCTTTCTGTTGATATTATAAGTATTTCCTTTATTCCAGCCAGCATCAGGACTGACATGGGATAGTAAATCATCGGCTTGTCGTAAATAGGCACCATTTGTTTTGACATTGCTTTTGTTACAGGATATAGTCTTGTCCCAGATCCGCCTGCTAATATTATTCCCTTCATGCTTACCCCCATTGTTATTTTCATAAATTCTTTTACTTTTTTGAAATAATTAGGCATTAAGCCAATAGTTTTTATTTGATGAATACTTCTTTATCTGTTTCCTTGATAATCTCTCGTAATTTTCACCAAATTTGTTACCTAGAAATCTTGCTGCAAAATTTGGTATAACGTTAAAAAAGGCTTTAAAATTACCTTCTTTTAAAGACTCTGTCACAACAAGGCACAAAAGCTTAAAGGCACTGCTGTTTGCTCCATACTGTGTCAGGTAACTGTTCTGCTTTAAAAACACCCCTTGATCAAAATATCGTCTAAACAATTCCCCAAATTTATATTCATGAGAATGAATAACCTGTGCATCAGCACAGTACTTTATCCTGTATCCGCTGTTAATAAGCTTATATGCAAAGTACATATCCTCATTGGTTAGAAGATTTTTACTATCATATCCATTTAACCTCTTGAATATTTCCTTATTTACTGCTGATGCGGCATCAGAGAAGAAAAATGTCATTATACCTAATCTGTTAACATCCTCCTTGGACACTATTCTGCTCTCTTCAGGATAATTGTTAATCCTTGTATATCTTTCAATAGAATTATTGTCACATATCTGTCTTGAAAAACTTGCTTCACACTCTTTGTTGATTATAGACAAAGTAAGTTTTTGAAGCCACTTTTCATCTCTGATAATTATATCCTGGGTAATAAAAACCACAACATCCCCATCAGCCTCAAATGCCTCCCGCTCCCGGGTAAGGCTGTGAGAAAACTCTTCAGGAGCAATGACTCTGTAATCAGCCCCTAATCTATCTAAAATCTCATTAGTTTTGTCATTATTGACCATTGTAACAACATATTTTATGCTTAAGCTGAAATCCCCAACTTGTCCTAAAAGACTTTTATGCAGATTTTCAACATAATCTTTCCCTTTATACAATGGACATATTAGACTAATCTTATACTTTGTCATTACTTATATTGCCCCTTCTTTCCTTAATACAGAGATAAAAGTTTTGAATATTATCTTTATATCCAATCCAAAAGATATATTATCTATGTAATACATGTCCATTTGAACTCTTTCATCATAAGTGGTATCGCTTCTTCCATTTGCCTGCCAGTATCCTGTCAGACCAGGCACCACTGAAACCAGCTTTTCAGCATATTCACCGTACTTTTCCACTTCCTGCTGAACTATTGGCCTTGGTCCAACTATGCTCATGTCACCTTTTAATACATTAATAAGCTGCGGAAGTTCATCAAGGCTTGTCTTTCTTAAAAACTCTCCGATTTTTGTTATTCTCGGATCATCATCCAGCTTGAAGTTTTTCTGGAATTCCTCTTTTTGCTCCGCTGTAAAACTTTTAAAAACTTCATCCGCATTGTGAACCATACTTCTGAATTTATAAACTCCTATGGTCTTACCTTTATACCCTATTCTTTTATGTGCAAAGAACACAGGCCCCTTTGAATCCAATTTAGTAACAACAATTAAGATCAGAAACAGAGGAGATAAAAGCACCAATCCGAAAAGAGAAATCATTATATCCAGTACCCTTTTAACAGATTCATATGCTCCTGCTTCAAACTCCTCCCTATAGACACCCTCTTCAGTTTTTCCGTTTGATATATTTCCACTTGTACTCTCCATATTCCTTCCTCCCATACTTTTAAAAATTCAAAATCTTAAATTTAAACAGAAGAAGCATCAATCTTTGGAATAAACATTCTCAGAGCCTCTTCCCATTGGCGCATTTCATCTCCAACAGTACATCTTAACATCATATTGTCCAGGGATGAAAAAGCAGGTCTCCTTGC
>JBEHWK010000153.1:0-7432 GCA_040217795.1 Clostridiaceae bacterium | reverse complement strand
CATAAATATTCTGATCAGCAGCATCCAGCTTTATGCCTGAAAAACTTTTCTTTTTGAATACTGGAAGACCAGCAGCATCAGTTCCACTCTGAACCTCTATGCTTAATGAAGTTGAGCTTAAAACTTTATTAACAGCCATGTTCAGCACCTCCTTAAAAATATATTCAAAGTAGATATATGCTGATTTTAAAAGATTTCTGGAATTAAGAAAAATATTATTGAATTTTATGGATTTTATCGTCATTTTCATCATCTATAACATAGCCAAGCTTGGTTGAAATTATTGTATTCAGCTTGTTTATAGATGAAGTCAGTCCCATTATGGTCTTTTCCAGTCTAATGAGCACATAAGCAGCAATGGCAACCGGAAAACCTACGTTACCTATAATAGCAGCCAGTTCATTTAATTCCATATGAAATCACCTCCTGACAAAGATATATGGAGATAATGACTATTTTTTATCAGATTCGGAATTAATTATATGATTATAGTAGTGATTGATTGCGTTATCTAATATTGTACTTAAATAGGCATTGACATCCGGATGATTTGCCTTAAGCTCATTGAGTTTTCTTATGGTGGACTTTCTGAATTTAAAAGTCCTTTTAATATCAAAATCTTCTCCGTCTATAGGAGGAGTGATACCATTTGCAGCTGGTTTTCCTTTTCTGCAGTCCATTAAAGAATCAGAATTAACGGGTGAAGGAGCTTGAAGCTGAACTTCATTTACTGAAGAGGGTGGGCTGTCATTTGAGAAAGAGAAAGTTGATAGAGGTGTTCCCACAACCGCATCGGTGAAGCCACTCTCATCAAAGTCATCTTCAAAGGATAATTCATTTATATTTATAGATTTTTTTGGAAAGTTCTTAGCCATGTAGCATCTCCTTGATTAATATTTTTTATATCTCAGATATATGGAAAATTAGGTGAGTTTGAGTGAATGTTTTTGTCATTTACTATGGGTTGAATTGAGCTAAACGGCATGGATACTATATATTTATATGAATATATAAATATTTATTTATTTAAACATATATTTATTTAAATATATATTCATATATTCCACCTGAATTTTTGGGATTTTGGCATATATATTTTATTGTGAATTGCAATTGTATTTGATTCACAAATAATTTTAGGATGGTGGGAATATGATTAAGGACAGTATTACTGTAACTACAGAGGGAAGCCAAAGCTTTGACAAAATGCAGATTGCCTTGGCAATAAAGAATTCAACCTATGAAGATGAGTTAAGCTGCTCACTGCTGGAGAACAACGTGATAGAGGGCTGTAGCATATGCAATTTGAAAAATATATGCAGCGGAATTGATCAGGTGGCTAAGGATTACTATGACAGCACTACAGGCATTGTAAATACCTTCAATTTTTAATTCAGCATTATATTAACTGGAGGTGTTGTTTGTGAAAAAGAAAGTTGCAGGGATCCTGGCTAGTGTAATGATATTTTTTACATTAGCGCCTGTTACCAAGAATTACACAACTAAAGTCAAAGTGCCCATGGATCCGAACAAATTGATAATCAGTTATATTGATGTGGGGCAAGGGGATTCGGAACTGATTCAATTTCATAACAAGAATATACTTATAGATTCCGGACCTGAAAGTTCAAGGGACATTTTAATCAATTATCTGAAGGCTGCTCATGTAACCAGGCTGGATTATGTAATAGCAACACATCCTCATGAAGACCACATTGGAAATATGGCAGAGATAATAAAAGCATTTAAAGTAGGAGTATTTTATGCTCCGGATGTAACTGCAAATACAAGTGCTTATGAAAATATGGTGACCTCATTAAAGATAAAATCCTTATCAATAAAAGTACCAAGTGTAGGAGACAAGATTACAATCGGTGATGCTGCGCTTTATTTTTTGGCACCAAACAGCACTGGGTATGAAGATTTAAATAATTATTCTATTGTAACCAAACTAAAATTTGGCAACAGATCTTTTATATTTATGGGAGATGCTGAAGAACTAAGTGAGGGTGAAATACTGGCAAAGCAGCTGGATTTATCAGCAGATGTACTGAAAGTAGGGCATCATGGAAGTGGCTATTCCACCTCGTATGAGTTCTTAAAAGCTGCTCATCCTAAAGCTGCAATAATTTCTGTAGGACTTTTAAATGACTATGGGCACCCGAAACAAAAAATATTAGATAGACTGACTGATTTCAGAGTGGATATATACAGGACGGATATACAAGGAAACACTGTTGCTGTTACAGATGGGAGAAGCTTAACATTCAATAATGTGCCGGCTTTGAAAGGAAAAAGTAATCGATAAATTTTTTAGGGAATTTATCAAAAGATTCTGTTTCTAGTCAGTTGTTTATGGCATTCTTTTTATTTTATTAATAGTTAGCTCTGTTAAAGAATAGTGTTGATAATCCGGATTTTTAAGGGAACTCCTGAGTGAAAAGAGTTCCCTTAGTTCATTTTTTATAAGCATTTTATTATTTCATGTAAACACATGTTAATTCCGTATTACCATTAATAAATTCTCCATGCTCAATTTTAATTATATTATTATTGTTATCTATTTCTATTTCCATTTCGAATAGGCGCATTGGACTTCCTGGTTGGCCAATTGGTATTGATTTATCAGAACCAGTTAATTCAGGAACATAGTAATATTCCTTACATTTTATCTTATTTGGATAATTAGAATCATATGAATACACCTCAGACCACATATGTGATGATCCTATAATATCAAACCTGGATATTTTGCCATCATCATATATAGCTCTTGTGCTAGATACAATAGAATTTTTCTTTCCCTTGAATAAATTCACCCCGAATTCTACATTATCCTTTCTGATTATATAATTTTCAAAAATTGTACCATATGAGTTAATACTTTGTATTCTTAAAAGTTTCCCATTAATATCTAATTCATAAACCACGTATCTCTTGTTTGTTTTTGGAATTGATTTTAGCAACCTTCCTTTTTTAAAACCTCCTGCTATTTTATCAAGTACCAAACTTGGGCAGAAATAACCAAGATATAAAGCATCCCTGCCATATTTAACTTCAGCAGTATTATCTCTCACGGCATTATTCAACATTTCATAATTATCTTCAGCATATTGAAGCATAAGTTTTCTTAAATCTAAAATATCATCAAATTCTTTATACAGATTTTCACACATATTTTGAAACACCTCATATAAATGTTATAAATATTGTTTGGCATATAAGAAACATAGGACTTACTATAATAACTTATGCTGATTATGGCATGTCTCCTGGCTTAGTCCAATGCTTAATATTCTCCATTGATTTTTCTAAATCATCCATATCATCATCACCTAATGTATCATCAAACCTTTTAGATAAAATATATCTCATTTTGGCTAATCTCTCACATACACGCCATTCATCTATGAACTTAGTTGTCTCTTTTTCATATTCAGCCCTACACATTTCTTCACCATAAATAGAAAATTTATCACTATAATAAGCCCCCTGTCTATGCAAAGATTGTAAAATAACTTCTAGTTCTCCCAAAACTTCTTTTAGTTCATCGAATGTATATGTTATAACCATATTTGCCTCTTGCAAAATTTCACTTCCTTTTGTTTCTCAATATATTACCAGGTTTTATTAACTCCAAACCACCATTTCATTATATATTATGATTATTCTGTTCATATAGCTGATATAAAAGTCAATTATTTTCCTGATTTACGAATAGGTTATTTAAGTACTCTTTCAGTTCGGGTGTCATTTTAACAATAGCTTCATATCCGAAGTCTCCAGTTGTAGAGCATACATCTGAATTTTCCCCGTACCATCGAATCTTAGTAACTATGCCATTTTTGTAAGATTGTATATTTAGTTGACCTTTTTCCTCAATATTATATTGCAGTCTTAGCTTACTATCGAATAGAGAGCCCAAAACTTCTGTTTTATTTAGTTCTTTATAAATAAACTTAGCATTTTCATCCATCATGTATAACTCCTTGGTTGTTCCATTTACACTTACTAAAAAAGTTATAGGCTTTCTGTACCAGGTAAAGGGGAGGTAGACTGCTTTTTCTTTTTTAAATGTAAACGGGTTAAAGAGAAATACTGTGTTAATTATAATTCCTAAAAGAATAACGGCCACAGTAAATGAGCCAATTATGATTTTTTTCTTGTTCATTTCATTCATCCCCTTGTTCATGTTCTCAAAATATTACAAGTTCCTGCTAAGGTATATCCTTTATAGATTAATTATAACTTGGCTTTTCCTATAATTACAAGTTAAGTTAAGGCAATCTAATGCTGCTATGAGTATTAAAGGTATTATTGATATAAGCCTGAATCAATATGCCATTACATTTCTATTTTCGTGTTATTTTGTAGGGGCTGGGCGGGTGGATCAAAATAACTCGAAAACTTTGGTTCATTCAAATCATTTGTTCAAAAATCAAAAAAGACCCCAGAGGAATACCAGGAAAGGGTGGACTTGTCTTGCTGGGGAATCTTATATGGACCTGTCTTTTTAATGCATGTCCATGCAAGATTACTGCAGGGAGCATGTCCACCCTCCTGCACTCTGCCGGGTACCCAAATAAAGGACCAGCTAAAGTGGCGCAGTTCTTAGTTTGCAGAAGGCTCGGAATAAAGGGAGAGACTTATACAAACTTAGAAATGCCAGACGAGAGCTAGTCCTTTTTTGGGTGGCAGTTAAAGTGCCAGAATATAGAGTAGTATTAATAGAAGATACATAAAGAAATTATAATAATGCTTAATATCATTACTGATTAATAATCCTTATGGTTTATCTGGCTTATCAAAAATAATATTAGTTGAAACATTGTCTTTTACTTTGTCCAAGCTTATTTCTGCTCCCCATAGGAATACCACACATAAGGCAAATATACGCTTGGACAAAGTGTCCTTTCTGGTACAAAGTTCAAAGGACACTCTAAAAAAAGGACAATATATAGTTTTATATGAAGCAAAATACAGGAAGTGATAAAAATAGAAAGTGTCTTTTGAACTGATTCGCCTTGGCGGATTCATTGCTTTGGACTAGCTATTTTTTCTTCGTAATGAATGCAGCTCCTGACCCTGGGGAATACCTATGGCTTGCTGAAGCTGCAATGAATGGAGAGAAATAATCGCTTGTCCAAAGCTTCCTATCGACCATAGGGAGACTAATATAAAGACCCAGGAGAAATACTGCCTGGGGTTGGGGCGGAGCAGCCCATTGTGTTTAAGTGACCATGAACCGGATTTAATTCTGAGGAACGAAGATTTAAAGGTGGGGCATGGCTGCTGTATTTGATATAAGGTATATAACTGTTCAATCGGAATAATAACATTGTGATTTTGAAGAGATTTTGGTATTAAATATTCCGAATTTGGTATATAATAGTATTATCGGAACAATACAATAAGGAGGTACTCTGTTTTGGAATATATTAGTGTACAACAGGCAGCTGAGAATTGGGGTATATCTGATCGTCGAGTGAGAATACTTTGTGATCAAGGGAAAATTCCCGGAGTTATTAAAAAAGGACGTTCATATCAGATTCCTGCTGATGCAGTGAAACCTGCTGATGGGCGTAAAAATAGACACATGCAGATACCTGCTCAATTTGCATCCATATTTGCAAATGTAGATTCTTTGAAAAATGAGCTGGATAAACGGCGTCCTCTTACAGCAGGAGAGGTACAGCGATTAAGGGAAGAATTCCTGATTGAATACACATATAACTCTAATGCCATTGAAGGGAATACTCTTACCCTCCAGGAAACTGCTATGGTATTGGAAGGTGTAACCATTGATAAGAAGCCATTGAAAGACCATTTAGAAGCAGTTGGACATAGAGATGCTTTTTTATATGTGCAGGATTTGGTTAAAGATAAAGTTCCGTTCTCAGAGTATATAATTAAACAAATTCATACATTGGTACTAATTGATAGACCAGAGGATAGAGGTGTTTATCGCCGAATTCCCGTGCGTATTATGGGAGCATTTCATGAACCACCGGAACCATTGATGGTGCCGGAATTGATGGAGAATCTTATAAAGGAATTTGAAAATGAAAAACTGCACCCCATTGAGAGTGCAGCACTGTTCCATTTAAAGTTTGAAGGCATTCACCCTTTTGTTGATGGAAATGGACGTACTGGCAGATTGATTATGAATCTGTTTTTGATGCAGAATGGCTATCCGCCAATCAATGTGAAGTTCACTGACCGTAAAAGATATTACGAAGCTTTTGATAGTTATTATCGTGATAATTCAGCTGCTGCAATGACAGAAATGGTCGCAGGCTATTTGGAAGAACGATTGAAAAATAGCTTAAGCTATTTGCAATACTAGATTATAATAAATTTAATTTGCTTTGGACTAGCTATTTTTTCTGCGTAATGAATGTGGCTTCTGACCCTGGGGAATACCTATGGCTTGCTGAAGCTGGAATGAATGGAGAGAAATAATCGCTTGTCCAAAGCTACCTATCGACCGAAGGGAGACTAATATAAAGACACCGGAGGGATACTGCCTGGGGTTGGGGCGGAGCAGCCCATTGAGTTTAAGTGTCCATGAACCGGATTTAATTCTGAGGAACGAAGATTTAAATATGGGGCATGGCTGCTACATATTTTTATTATGTAATCTTTACTTAAAGTTCAGGCATTCATATGTCAGCTGTACCCATCAATATTATCAAGGATATTATTTTTTATATTCAAAACTGCCGAGTAGGGCAGGTTCCTATACATATAATACTTCCTTAAGGTGTTTTTTCAGTTATAAAAGTAGTTTTGCGATGCTTCCTGTAACAACTTAGGAGTCTATTTATTAAGTTTATCTATTTTTTCTGATAGTTCGTTAAGTTTATCAACAATAAGTTTATTATTTTTTGAGTAAGTAAATAAGAACTTTATAACTTTTATTGTAATATGGTAAATTAATAAACAAGAAGAAATTTTGGGGAACTACTAATTTACTATGACTTTAAAATAATGGCTAGTGTTATGTGATTTATTCCAACTTCCGCTTATTTCAAAAACATAGACCCCTTTTTCAGAAGGCATCACTATTTCACCACTTGAAACATCTTGATATTCTGCATAAGGATTCGATTTGTAAAGTGAAGTACACTGGCGAATATATATTTTTTTAGGTTTAATTCAGGAAGGAAATTTAAATTTGATGATATCATTGGTGGTTACTTTTAATGGTTCAATATCTTCAGTAGCTTTAAAGGGATTCTCTGTTAAGTAACTACTGCCTGACAGTGGATCACTCATCCAAGTGTATTCTCCCTGAATTAAGGCAACATCAATATTATTGTATTTTAATATTGGGACAGGAGGGTCTAAAGGTGTCTTTGGCAGTTTATAAAGAACTGTTCCTATAATTACAGCTATTGCTGCCAAAATTATAAAAAGTATAAATTTAATA
>JBEHWK010000152.1:0-7452 GCA_040217795.1 Clostridiaceae bacterium | reverse complement strand
AAAGTACTTTCAAAATCAAATATTTAAGACAAAGAAACCGCAAAATCTGAAGTTCAAAGTTACTTGATACAGATTTTACGGTTTGATTTTTTGAATTGTAAGTTATTTGAATGCTAACTTGATGACATTGACCCCTGGGGTATTTATTATTGAGGAGGAATAAAGATAAATTCTTTTTAATATCATTATGATATAATTTAATTAGAATCATATGGACGAGGTGTTTGTAATGTGTAAGTTGGTATCTTTACCTCAAAAATGGGTATTGAAAGGAATTCCTGTACTCTTTTTAATCGGTTCCTTTATGCATTTTTTGTATGATTTAAGTGGTGAGAATGTAATTGCAGGTATGGTTGCAGCAGTAAATGAAAGTGTATGGGAACATACAAAAATGGTGCTGTTACCGGTAATCTTCTGGTGGACCGTTTATTATTTAATAAAAGGCAAAGAAAACAACATTGATAAAAATAAATGGTTTACTGGTGCTTTAGCAGCATTATTAACAGCATTAACAACAATTCCATTGATTTATTACTTTTATACAGGAGCCTTTGGAGTGGAAATATTAGCAGTTGATATCATAATATTATTTGTTTCTGTTTTATTTGGACAAATATCAGGACTGCATTTTTATAAATACTGTAAGGGAATAAATTCCTTAATTGTTATATTCATCTTCATGGTTATTATTGCTATTTATATAGTTTTTACATTTTATCCTCCTCACTTGCCTGTTTTTATAGATGGCATAACAGGGAAATATGGAATGAATCCGTGAAATCCCAGTATGTTCAGGAACAGTTCCGGATAACGATTACACCATTGTGGTATAATTAAAAAGGAGGTGGGACAGTGGATATGCCTTTAATTCAGGGAGTAGTAATAATTTTCTCACTTTCACTAGTGGTTATACTCATATGTAACAAACTGAGGATTGCCCCTCTGGTAGGATATCTGATCACTGGGATGTTGGCGGGTCCTTATGGCTTTGAACTTATTAAAGAAGTTCACCAGGTTGAAGTTTTATCAGAAATAGGAATTATATTGCTTCTTTTTACCATAGGAATTGAATTTTCAATGGGTAAGTTGCTGGAACTGAAGAAGGCTGTTCTTTTGGGAGGCTTTCTTCAATTGATGATTACTGCAGCAGGTGCATTTCTATGGAGTAAGGTTCTGAATTTAAAAACTAACCAGTCAATATTTGTGGGATTGCTTGTTGCATTGAGCAGTACAGCAATTGTATTGAAGCTTATTCAGGAAAGAGGTGAAATAAACAGCCCACATGGAAGGGCATCCATTGGTATTCTGATATTTCAGGATATTGCTGTGGTGCCGATGATGTTTTTTATTCCTATCCTTGCCGGGGACGGGGGAGATGTTTTAAATTCTCTGCTGAAGCTTGGATTTAAAGCGGCACTGATTGTCCTGCTTATAATAGTCAGCGCAAAGTGGATTGTTCCACGGTTTCTTTATCTTGTAGTAAAAACAAGAATCCGGGAAATATTCCTTCTGAGCATTGTTTTAATTTGTCTTCTTGTTGCATGGATTACATCTGAAGCGGGATTGTCCCTTGCCTTAGGTGCATTTTTAGCAGGGCTCATAATATCAGAGTCTGAATATAGTTATGAAGCGTTGGGAAATATACTTCCTTTCAGATATATTTTTTCAAGTTTCTTTTTTGTTTCTATTGGAATGCTCCTGAACGTTGAATATGTAGGTCAAAAAATTATTCTTATTATAGAGTTTACATTAGGGGTCATTATACTGAAAACTTTCGCTGCTGCCTTATCAGGTATACTTACAGGATTTCCTCTTCGCAGTGCCTTGCTTTTAGGATTTTCAATAAGTCAGATTGGGGAGTTTTCTTTTATTCTGGCTAAATCAGGTGAAGGTTCAGGGCTTATTTCGGGAGATTACTACAATTTGTTTTTGGCAGTATCGGTTATAACCATGGCATTGACACCTTTAATAATTGAACTGGCACCGAAGCTGGCTTATGTGGTCATGAGGCTTCCATTCCCTGAGAGATTGAAAAATGGATCATACTACTATAATGAAACTGCTGACCAGAGCCCTGAGGATCATTTGGTCATTGTGGGATTTGGGGTAAATGGAAGAAATGTATCACGTGCTGCTGAAGCAGCCCAGGTATCTCATATCATTATTGAGATGAATCCTGATCTGGTTCGTGAAGAAAAACTGAAGGGTACTAAAATCATGCAGGGAGATGCTTCACAGGAAGCAGTCCTGAAGCATGCGGGTATTATTAAAGCAAAGATACTGGTGGTGGCAATATCTGATCCGTCAACAACCCGCAGAGTAATAGAAGTAGCCCGCAGATTGAATGAAAAAATATATATCATAGTCAGAGCTAAGTATATAAAAGAATTGGAGCATCTCTACAGTCTGGGGGCAAATGAGGTTATTCCTGAAGAGTATGAGACTTCAATTGAGATATTTACCAGGGTATTGAACAAGTACCTGATTCCAAAAGAAGAGATAGAAATATTTTCAGATAAAATTCGTGCAGAGGGATATGAAATCTTCCGAAACATTGATCGGAAAACCAATCATTTATTAAATCTGAATATTCATATTCCTGATATTGATATGTATTCTCTCAGGGTAGCGAAAAATTCACAGGCGGAAGGAAAAACATTAAATCAAATAGCCTTAAGGAAAGAATATAAGGTAACTGCTTTAGCCATCCGCCGGGGAGGAGACACTATTTTAAACCCTCAGGGTGATGACATGTTTTTGAAGGATGATATTGTCGTTCTTGTGGGATTGAGGGAAAAGCTGGCAACTGCAGAATATTTGTTCAAGTAAAACACCCCAGGGGTCATTCCAATTTTTGGAGTGACCCCTGGGGTTTTAAACAGGATATTGTAATATTTGTTATCTCATGGTAATATAAATGTATAGAATATTTAAACAAATATTCATATCTCTTTGCACTGCATATAAATCTACAGTACAAACTGAGCAGGCGATGAACTCAAATGGTTCGTGGGGCCGGGCTGGAAACAGCAGCAGGGTGAATTATTCACATCTGTGGGACAGTATAATGTTCCATAGGTGTATTTTTTTTATACAGTTTTGGGGAACATAGACTTAGAGTTATGCAAAGCCATAGAGGAACTAACCCAATCAAGTTTGGAGGGACTTATTATGACGGAACAAAACAATTCAACATTTATGGAAGGGTTAACCAGTGAACAAGCCAAAAAACTTCAGGAACAGTATGGTAAAAACCAGATTGTACCTGAGAAGAAGGAAAACTTTTTCGTAAAGGTATTTCACATTATCAGCGAGCCTATGTTTTTGCTTTTACTGATTGCTGCTGTTATCTACTTTATTTTAGGTGAACCTCGTGATGGCGCCATCATGCTGATATTTGTAATCGGAGTTATCAGCATAGATGTTATACAGGAATGGAAAACAGATAAAACATTAAATGCTCTCAGGGATTTGTCGGCACCTCACGTTAAAGTAATAAGAGACGGTAAGGAGAAGGTAATTGCAAGTGAAGACCTGGTACCTGGGGATATCATGATAATTGCTGAGGGCGTGAAAATTCCTGCTGATGGGCAGGTAATCAGGTCAAGTGATCTTTGTGTAGATGAATCCTCTCTTACAGGTGAAGCTGAAGGCGTATGGAAGTTAACTTCGGATAAGATCGATAAAAACAGCACTGAATATTGGCGTAAGGATTACTGCTATGCAGGAACTTTGGTAACTCAGGGGAGTGCAGCAGTGAGAGTGGATAAAATAGGTGCTGCTACTGAATACGGAAAAATAGGTACTAATGTTGCAACTGCGCCTGAAGTTCCTACTCCGCTTCAAAAACAGACCAGCCATCTGGTAAAGCTCTGCGCTATAATTGCAGGAGTGCTATTTGTATTGGTTGGAATAATTACTTATTTCAATGTTCTTGACCATGCGTTCAAGGACAGGGTAATCGAAAGCATTCTTTCAGGCATAACCCTTGCAATGGCCATGATACCGGAGGAGTTTCCTGTTATACTTACAGTATTTCTTTCTATGGGTGCATGGAGACTTGCAAAGAAAAATTCTCTTGTCAGGAAGCTTCCTTCAGTTGAAACTTTAGGTGCTGTTTCTGTACTTTGTGTTGATAAGACAGGAACAATAACACTGAATCAGATGACAGTACGAGAAACCTGGGCAGTAAGTGGCGATACAAATGATTTATGTGAAATCATGGGACTTGCCTGTGAAACTGATGCATATGATCCTATGGAGAAAGCGATGATAAGTTACTGCAAAAAGTTAGGCATAACTGAAGAGCATCTTTTCGGAGGAGAGCTTATTACAGAATACTCATTCACAAATGAAATGAAAATGATGGGGCATGTATGGAATCATGAAAATGAAATCATCATTGCTGCAAAAGGTTCTCCTGAGAGAATACTGGCTATCTGCAATCTGACGGAGAAAGAACGTCTTCAGGCAGAAGAAAAAATAATTAAGATGTCAAAGGAAGGGCTACGTGTAATAGCTGTAGGTACAATGGCACTAAAGGATGAATCAGAAATTCCTGAAGCTATTACTGACTGCAGCCTAACTCTCAGCGGGCTTATAGGTCTGGCTGATCCTCCGAGGGAATCAGTTAAAGAAGATATCAGAAACTGTAATAAAGCAGGTGTGAGAGTTGTAATGATTACAGGTGATAATGGTATAACAGCAAGTTCCATTGCCAGACAGATAGGAATGGAACACAATGATAATATTATCACAGGTGATGAACTGGACAGAATGAGTGATGATGAACTTCGCATGCATATCCGTGATGTAAGTATATTCTCCAGAGTTGTACCTGAGCATAAAATGCGTATAGTAAAAGCATTTAAGGAAACAGGTGAAATTGTAGCTATGACAGGTGATGGGGTTAACGACGCTCCTGCACTTAAATATGCTGATATAGGAATCGCAATGGGAAAACGTGGTTCTGAAGTATCAAGAGAAGCTGCCGACCTGATTCTTATGGATGACAACTTTTCAACTATTGTAGATACAATCAGGGATGGAAGAAGAATTTACGACAATATCAGAAAAGCAGTAGGCTACGTATTTACAATTCATATTCCTATAGCGTTAGCATCGCTTCTTGCACCATTTTTAAATATAAATCCTGCAAGTCTGCTTTTGCTTCCGGTGCATGTAGTTCTTTTAGAATTAATTATAGATCCTACATGTTCTGTAGTTCTGGAACGTCAGCCTGAAGAGCGCAACATTATGGAACGTAGTCCAAGAGATCCTGAGGAAAAGATCCTTACAACAGGAATTCTTTCAAAAAGCGTCATTCAGGGGCTTGTAATTTTCGTAGCTTCTTTTGTAACATATTATTTGTTTTTAAAGCAAAATCCAGAGGATGCAGCTTTGGCAAGAACTATGGGCCTTTCCATAATAATGCTGGCTAATCTGTTCCTGGTTCAGGTAAACAGTTCAAATATTGATTATGCCATTCATTCAATGAAAAGACTCGCAGGGGATAAGGTTATGTGGAGCATAAACCTAGGAACCATTGGAGGACTTCTGTTATTGATATACACTCCTCTTTCCGGAATACTTAAGCTTTCACCACTGACAGCCGGACAGCTCTTTATGGCTGCAGGGATTGCTGCAGGGTCAGTGGTATGGTATGAGATAGTGAAGTTTGTGAAAAAGACTAAGAAGGAAAAAATATAAAAATTTCACCCCATTGACCGTTCCATTTAATAGAACGGTCAATGGGGTGCTCTGTTATGCAGGTAAAAAAAATTTTCTGGTAACAAAACATTGAGGTTTATATAAGATGTAATGAGGTGATAAAAATGGATAAAGGAATGCACACACATAATTTTCATGGTGAAACATCATATGATCAGGGACATACGCATCAATATCTGGGCAGAACTACTCCAAGCCCGGATACTGAAGGTCATATTCATTATTTAATTGGATTTACTAATTTTAGTGATGGGCATATGCATCATTACGTAATTTCAACCGGCCCACCAATTGAGGGTAATGGGGGACATTATCATCATTACCAGGGTAATACCATGGCTGCAAATGCACATGTACACCTGATGGAGGGAGATACCTCAACATATAGAGAAGGAACTTAATACTGAAAAAGGCTGCTTCAGTAGGAAAGGCAGTCTTTTTCAGGTTTATATATTAAAAATCATCTTTGATCAATTTTTCAAGAGTATTGACATCCTTGAATATATTTAATGGTTTCACAGCAGGACCTTCAATAACATCTCCCTTATATGTGAATCTTGAACCGTGGCAAGGGCAATCCCAGGATTTCTCAGCTGGGTTCCAGTTCAGTTCACAGCCCATATGTGGACATGTTGTATCAACTATGTGAAGAATGCCTTTATCATCCCTGTATAATCCGGTTCTTTGTCCGTCTTTTTCAATTATCTTTCCTTCACCTGGTTTAATATCCGCCTCGTCAGGTAAAGGACTTACTTTGCCCTCAATTAGTTCTTCCGCAACATTAAGGTTTTGGACGATAAAGTTTTTGGCAGATGCTGAAACTGTCTTTCGTGAAGGACTATAAACATCTTTCCAGGGACTGTCTCCATTAATTATCAGATCTCTTAATAACATAGCAGATGCCATGCTGTTGGTCATTCCCCATTTACCATAACCTGTTGCTACATACAAATTCGGAGTTTCAGAAGTGAAATGTCCTACATAGGGGATATCATCCAATGTCATACAATCCTGTGTTGACCATCTGTAAGGAATATCAGTTACAGTAAAGTTTTCACCTGCAAATTTTATCAACTCTTCATAATGCTTTTGAGTATTTGGACTTTGACCAGTTTTGTGATGCTCACCGCCAACAAGTATCAATTCCCCAGTCTCTGAAGCCTGGCTTCGAAGTGATCGTCCAGGCTCCTCTGCAGTTATATACATGCCCCCTGGATATTTCTCCTTTGCTTTTATGGCTAAAACGTATGAACGTTCAGGATATATTCTGGCAAAATACATGCCGTGCTTATTATAAAAAGGATAATGGGAAGCTATTATGACTTTTTCAGCTGTGATTTTTTTCCCCTTGTCTGTAAATAATTCATAACCACTGCCTTCTTCAATATTTACTATTCTTGTATTTTCAAATATTTGTGTGCCCTTGTGTGAAATTTTATCAGCAAGAGGAAGTAAAAATTTAAGAGGATGGAATTGAGCCTGGTCATCGAAACGTACAGCAGCTTTTACAATAAACGGAAGGGGCGTATCCTCGAGATAGGAAGCTTTTATTCCCAGGGAAGAGGCTGCTTCCGTTTCAAGGTTTATCTTTTCAATATATTCATCAAGCATGGTATATACGTATGAAGATTGAGGGATAAAGTCACACTGAATGTTATTCTCTTTAGCAATTTTTTCAATCATGCGAATAGCTGTTTCATTAGCATCAGCATATTGTCTTGC
>JBEHWK010000151.1:0-7504 GCA_040217795.1 Clostridiaceae bacterium | reverse complement strand
TTCTTCCGGCTCCATACCAAGTCTGGTCAAAATTTGGAAGGCAATACACGCGCCTGTTTGTGCATGTTCCTGTCTGTTTACCATGTTTCCAATGTCATGAATATATGATGCAATTTTAGCAAGTTCAATTTCTCTTTCACTGTAACCTAAGTTTTCTAATATACTGCCTGCCGTTTCTGCCACCTTTGTTACATGGCCAAAATCATGCCTGGTATATCCTTTTAAACGCAGATGTTCATCCCCTGCTTCTATATAAGTTTTAAATTCCTTATTATTTTTTATGTCCTCAAATGTTATTAGTGACACAAACTCACTCCCTTACTCTGTCCTCCGACAAAAGATTTTATCCTTTTGAAGATTTCAGTTTTATTTTTAACTGAATAATCAGTTTTTAACCCAGCAGCTGCATAATAATTTTTTTCCAGGGACTTCTCACCAGAATCCCCACCGCTACCATACATAAGCCTGCTATAAGTAAATATTTCTTCTCCTCAACACTTCCCCTCATCATAGAAAACAAGTAAAACTTACCAAAATATTTCTTACCTGAACCATAACACATAATGTAGTAAAGCAATGGTACCATATATGCTGCAGGAAGATTATCAAGTATACTATAAACCAATACCCCAAGCCCGCCAATAAAAATACAGGTTGCCATAGTTCCATAATAATATGTCAGAAAAGAAAAGTCACATTCCTGCATTCTAAGATAAAACAGAAATCCTCCTACAAAAATCATTAAAGCTAAAAGCGCCTCCATTATGCGTATTCCATGAACTAATAACACAGATTCCTTTTTAGATAGAATGAGGTCTCTGATGTTTTTATCCTCGTCAGGAATAAAAAGAGGAACACATAAAATAATGCCTGATAATGAGATATAAAGCTCCAGTACTTGAGCTGTCTGTATGGGGTTCAAATTCTCCACGCCCATGATGAGAGGTGACACCAGGCAAAACATCATCACTGCCAGCGCATGAAGCATCAAATTAAACTTCCAGTTTACCTTTGCCATTTGTACGTATCTTTCCATGGATATTCAGTACCCCCTTTCTCTTAAGCTCATATATTATAACTGTGCCTGCTAATAAAACAATACTGATCAGACTATAAAACAAACGATTTTTCACTAATTCATCAAAGATCTGGACATAAGTATCATATGCCCCTGCTGTATTAAACCTTGGAACTAAATTTAACCCAACAGTACCTAACAGGTTGCCCATACCTGATAAAATACTCATAAACCACCAGATTCCCTGAACCAGAATAGCCAGGGGACTATCTGTCAGTTCTGTAAAGAAAAACCCTGTTGATACTGTTACCAGGATAGTAGGAAGCAGCCAGCCAAAGATAATTTTTACAAAAGCAAACATATCTCCCTGGACACCATTGCTGCCTGCACAATAAATGGATTGCAGTGCAGGAGTAACACTAAGTAATAATAGTGGAACCAGTATCATGAAAATAGTAGCTGCATATCTGGATAATACAATGCTTATTGAAGATGCCCTCTTGGAAAAAATAACATCAGAAGCCTTTGAGCGCTTATCTCTTAATCCTCTGGTCACTGCTAAAAAAACAGGAAGAATTGCAAGAATGATTCCCATATAATCGCTGAACAATCTTGCATATGCACCCGACACTTTATCTCTATAAATAATATCCTCATATTCCTTAAGTGCATCCTCATAGGTCTTTGGAACTTTTGCATTACCAGTTACCTGCTTAGGACTATACTTGCTTCCTCCTCCAAGTAAGTCATCTGTCTCTTCCATATAGTTTAAGAATTGTTCATAGTTAACCGCTGATTCAATCTTTACAATATGTCCATCCTTTGATATTTCAGATGTTGTTCTCTTCAAATATTCTCCAATCTTTGATTTAAGCTGTTGTTCATTTAATCCGGTTACTTCCTGTAGAACCTTCCCAACCTTCATTTGCTTTTCTTCATTTAATGTTACCCTTTTATAGAAACCAACCGGATAAGTTGTGTACTCTCCTCCAGCATATTCTTGTACCAGCTCTTCTAAGGTGCACTCCATAATTACTGTTTTATCATCACTATATTTATATCCGTATTCTTTCTGCCCCTGTTCAGGCTTTATAACCCCTTTGAATTCTCCCATCTGCATAACGAAGAATAGAATCATACAAGCAAGAAAAATATAATAAGTAATAGATTTTAACATTTCTTTACATTCTTTTATAAACAGTGTTCCAAACATTATTTTGCACCTCTTTTCTCATGCATCAAGCACATATAGGCATCTTCAACATTTGGTGCACATGGTACGGCTCCCTGAAATAAATCTTCTTTATTATCTGCTATAAATCGGATACTTACTTGAGTCGGCATTGTAAGCATATTTGTAACCATATATTTTTTCTTTATTTCTTCCAATTCCATCTTGGATATATCAGCAGAATAAATTTTCCCCTCTGCTCTTTCTAAAAGTTCTGAAACTGTTCCGCTATATATAATGCTGCCCTCATCCATAATTGCGATCCTTTCGCAGGTTGCTTCTATATCCCCTACAATATGTGTAGATAATATAACAATTCTTTCCTCTGCCATCTCAGAGAGCAGGTTACGGAAACGCACTCTTTCTTCAGGATCCAGGCCAGCTGTAGGCTCATCTACAATCAGTACCCTGGGTTCGTGTAAAATAGCCTGTGCAATTCCCAGCCTTCTTTTCATACCACCGGACATCGCTTTTACCTTTGTACGCATATTATTGTGCAGATTAACCTTCTCAAGCAAAACCGGTATTCTTTGTTTTCTGGTCTTTTTATCAAGCCCTGATAAAACTCCCAGATAATCCATGGCTTCATAGGCTGTCATATTACCATACATAGAAAAATCCTGCGGGAGGTATCCTACAAGGCTTCTGACTTTACCGGATTCTTTTATTGGTACATCACATACCATAACTTCACCGCTGTTTACAGGTAATAGAGTTGTTATAACTTTCATCAGTGTTGTTTTACCTGCACCATTTCGACCCAGAAGTCCAAACATTCCCTTTTCAATTTTAAGGTTAATATCCTTTAATGCCTGCTTTTTTCCATAATATTTGCTTACATTTGTTAAAATAACTTCTGTACTCATATTTCTATCAACTCCTATATGCATATTTTTATTATATAGTGATAATATCAACCAGTTATCTATTTTCTCACTACAGGATAAAAAAATCGCCAAGGCGACTATGAGCCGT
Source organism: Clostridiaceae bacterium (assembly GCA_040217795.1). Lineage (GTDB taxonomy): Bacteria > Bacillota > Clostridia > Clostridiales > Clostridiaceae > Clostridium_T. The sequence continues at coordinate 4,280 of JBEHWK010000151.1, read as the reverse complement.
CGATTTTTTTCTCGCATCTGCCTTTCCGAACGTATGTGAGGAAAATCTGGCAGGCGACAAATTCTCTTTTTTATTCTTTAGGATTACACCTAGACTTCGTATAATCTCATGTCCTTTAAGTTATCCACAGATTTCAAAAAATATAATTTCCTAAAGAATAAAAAAACTTGCACATACTATGGCGCCTCCTCTGGTGCTGTTGGATAGATTCAAATTGCCTCCATGCTTTTCACACAGCAATTTACAAATAGTAAGTCCGATTCCAAAATGTTCATTTGAGTCTGTCCTGCTGCTATAATAAGGCATTGAGGCCATATACAAATCTTCATTGGAAAATCCCCTTCCGTCATCCCTTATATAAAGATAAAGCTTATGATCTTCATTTTCTAATAATATGTCAATATGTGAATGAGTATAGGATAGTGCATTAGAAAGCAAGTTATCTAATACCTGTAAAATAACACCCTCATCAAAAAAAGCTTCCTTTTGGGGCAATTTATTATGAACATCTATTATAATCCCATGGGCCCCCTGTAACCCACTTACTGTTTCTTTTATCTGCCCGTCAAGAATATCAAAATTCTTCTTGTTTCTCTTAATCTCCATTGACTCAAATGTATCAATTTTCTTCATTGTCTCTGAAAAATTCCTTAACCTTGTTACCTGTGTCTGAATTAGTTTCATTGTCTCCAGCAGCTTTTCTTCACTAATCTTACCCTGGGGATAATATTTCTCTAAAATTTCCGTATATCCTTGTATTACAGTAAGAGGAGTGCGAATGTCATGGGCAAAGGCAGCCTTTAACCGTCTCTGCCCCTCCATCATATTCCACATATTCTCCTTATTCTTATAGAGTTGCACACGCATTTTATCAAAAGCACTGCAAATGTCACCCATCTCGTCACCACTTTCATATTGGCATACAAAGCTCAAATCATCTCTACCGATGTGTTTTGCTTCTTCTATTAACAGATTAACAGGTTCCTGAAGCCTGTCTTTAAAAAAGGTATGTGAAGTAACACAAATAGCAATTGTGGAATATATCAATATGGATCCTTTCTCAACAATTTCAATCAGGGATATAAGCTTCGAATCTGCAGAATTCAGATTAATTGAATTTGTTATAGTAAGTCCGTTGTTGTATGCAATATCATATCTTTGATATATTAATTCCCTCCACCCTTCGCAGAATACTTCCGTTGTAATATAAGCAATTACAACAGCAACAATGGCTATAAAAATATATACCCCCAGAGTCTTCTTCAAACTTGTAATTCTTAATTTATCTTTAACTTGTTGTATTTTTTCATCTATCCAATCCATTTGTACCCTACTCCCCATATGGTTTCGATTAAAGTACATTCACTATATTTTCCTAATTTAACACGAATCCTTCTGATGTGCTCTGTAATAATACTGCTGTCTCCATCTTTGTCAAATCCCCAGAGTTTCTCATAGATTGCTTCTTTTGTAAATACTTGTCCTTTATTCATACTTAATAATTCCACTATATCAAATTCTGTTTTGGTAAGAGCAACTTCTTCTTCAAAGTAAAACAACTTATGTTCCGAACAGGAGATAATGAATTGCTTTGAAAATCTGATTCTATCCTTGCACATTTTGCGTTCTTCCCGTCTTAAATGAGCCTGGACTCTGGCTCCTAATTCCTCCATACTGAATGGCTTTATAATATAATCGTCACCACCCGCCATAAGACCATTAACTCTATCACGTTCTTCCACTTTAGCCGTCAAAAATAAAATAGGACAGGTTACAAAATCTCTAATCCGTTTGCATACCTCTATCCCATCCATTTGCGGCATATTAATATCCAATAAAATAACGTCCGGATTTACTTCTATCTTTTCTAGAGCTTCTACTCCATTGAAAGCCGTGTATACCAGGTACCCTTGTATTTCAAAGTAGTCTTTTAATAAATTTATAATTCCCTTTTCATCATCTACAACAAGAATTTTGTAACTCATTATGCAAAACCTCCAAATATTACTTTATTGTCCATTACAATTTTATCATATAATTATCTATAATTTATCTACACAGCTTGTGCCGTTCCCCATCAATATTTTACACCACAAACAAATTTCGAGAGAGTCAATTTGACTCTCTCGAAAAAAGGGGATTTATGCAGTTCTGATTTGAATTAATTTGATAACATCTTCAAACTTTGCCCACATACATATCCCATCCTTTTTAAGTTATATTTCGATCCAGGTTAAAAGAAATGGTAACCTTAAATAAATCCCCATCTATATTCAACTTGAAATTTCCTCCGCATACTTTAGTAAAGCTTTCAGCTATTGAAAGCCCCAGGCCGCTGCCTTCTGTTGTTCGTGATTTATCTCCCCGGTTAAATCTCTGAAGCACCTCATCAGCTGTAAAATCCATTTCGCTTGCCGCGATATTTTTAATTGTTGCAACTGCTTTCCCATCCAGTTCTTCAAGCTCAAGGAAAACCCTTGTTCCCTCAAGTGAGTATTTAAGCGCATTGTCAATTACATTCTGGAAGACACGATAGAGCTTTTTGCCGTCTGATTTAACGAAAACCGGGTGGTCAGGAAGCTTTATTTTCATTTGAAGCTGTGATTTGAGTATGTTATCTTCCATATCCCCCAGGGTTTGTTCAATGAGTTTTTTCATATCCAGTCTTTCTAATTCAAGTGCAATATCCCCGCTTGTGCTTTTGGCAAGATCAAAAAGGTCTGAAACAATATTTTTAAGCCTGTTTGATTTTTCTTCAAGAATTCTGACATAATCCCTTGCCGTTTCAGACATGTTCTCTTCCCTGGACAGCAAATCAACATAACTTATAATTGAAGTCAGGGGGGTTTTCAAATCATGGGATACGTTTGTAACCAGTTCTATTTTCGTTCTCTCTGCCCTCATCTGCTCCTGAAAACTCTCACTGAAACCATTGTTGATATCTGCGAAAGTTCTGTTGTTTCCTTTGATATACCAGTATATAATCATGACTTCAAAAACAGGAAACAGCAGGGCAAGAGGTATCCTGGCAAGTAAAAACACCGCCATGAAGAATATAATTGCCGCACTTGAAGCAATAAAGACCATCTGTCTGTAAAACAAAGACTTAGTCAGCGGATATTTTGAAAACATCCTGCCATCAAAGAGACTTCTGAAAAAATCATAAATCTTAAAGGAAACCGTATAGGCAAGACTGTGCTTTATGAGCCTTCCCCCCTTGATTTTACGTACAAGGGACAGCAATATCAGCAGACACATTGTCGATACAAGGGAAGTAATTATCCCAACTCCAATCATTGAAGCCACTTGATATCCATTAAGGGTTTTATTCTGATAGCTTGTTCCATTGATTACTTCATTGCTTACTCCCCCTACAGCAAGAAGCCAGAAGAGGCCAATTGGCATATAAGCCCCAAGCATAACATCAGAGTAAACATTATCCAGCCTTGACAAATGAAGCTTTTCATCCTGAGACTTTCTTCCTGTCACCGCAATTAAAAAGATTATCAGTATAAGTGCTGCTGCCGCACAGGATGCCCCACCTGCCACAATGGGAATAAGTGTGTTTCTTTCTTCTTGCCACTCCGTCTGCTTTTTATCAAGGAATTCATTTGTGAAAGCTAAATAAAGAGTATATTTGCCTCCTACAGGGTATTTGTATGCAGGTTCAGCATTGGCATTCTTCCCTGCTAACCAAACCCCTTTTTCAAAAGCATAGAAACCCTTGTCAAATTGCTCAAAAAAGCTTTTATCTGTATTCTGTGCATTTGAAAGGACTTTGCTGCCATCAGTAATATAGTAGTAGAATCCACTGTCCCCTGAAACCGCGGAACCTTTTTCCATTGCTGTCTTCACCTGATTGAAGGCATTATAGAAATCACGTGAAAAACTGGTACTATCCCTGTATTCACTGACAAATAATCTTTCCATACTTATGCTCTTATATGCTATATATTGCATCTGTGCCACTGCTGCTGTTATCAAAATGACAACCAGTAAAAAAGCAGTTATTTTTGTTGCTGTGTTAGTGCTAAACTTTCTCAATTTTGTAACCAATTCCCCACACCACCTTTAAATATTTAGGCTCTTTAGGATTGATTTCTATTTTTTCACGGATCCGTCTGATATGGACCATCACGGTGTTTTCCACAGAGAAGGCATCCGCATTCCAGCAGCGCTCATATATGCTTTCGGCAGAAAAAACAATTCCCGCATTGCTCATAAGCAATTCCAGGATCTTATATTCCTTGGCAGTAAGCCTCACTTCCTCACCATCCACA
>JBEHWK010000150.1:0-7524 GCA_040217795.1 Clostridiaceae bacterium | reverse complement strand
CAACCTCTCGGGAGGAGAAAAGCAGAGAATGGCAATAGCCAGGGCACTGCTGAGAAATCCGGATATACTAATCATGGATGAAGCTACAAGCAATCTGGACAGTATCACTGAAAAGATGATTGACAACACAATTTTCAACCTCTCAAATAATATAACATGTCTTATGATTGCTCACAGGCTCAGTACCATTATGAAGTGTGACAAGATCTATGTCATGGACGGGGGATGTATTGTGGAATGGGGCACCCATCAGGAACTTCTGGACAGAAAAGGCAAATATTATTCATACTGGAAAGAGCAGCTTCAATAAAAAAAGGGAAGGTTCCATTCGTTAAATGATTGGTACCTGCCCTTTTTTTATGCTGTTTAGGCTGATCATACCCCCAGTGTGTTCGTGGAAAAATCGTTTACATATTTATATGCTTTACTGCAATATCAGCCAGGAGGCTGTGGATACTGTGTATAAAGAGATAATAAATTGTTGATAAGTTTAGAGTTTTCTGTCAACAAAGAAATTATGCGAAGGAGATTACTGAAGTGAAGATAAAAAAAGGATATGCCCTCAGAAATATAGCAGGGGAAAATATAGTGGCAGTTACGGCCTCAGATACTGAAAGATATTGCAAAGGGCAGGTCCAGAGGCTGGCTATTGCAAGGGCAGTCCTTAGCGATGCGCCAATTCTCCTTCTTGACGAATGCACCTCCGCTTTGGATGAAGTTACAGAAGCACGGGTCCTTAAGAATATTAAAGCTTTGAAAACCAAAACGGTTATTTATATTTCACACAAGGAGGCCACACTAAACAGCTGCGACAGGATAATATACATGTAGCTGCTTTAACCGGAAAATCTTATATTCATATAATTACTAATAAGGATATGATATAATAAAATGGAATATTTTGATTGATTCTTTTCATCTCAAGGTTAAATGTCGTTTGGGGGTAAAAATATATGATTGAGGTTAAAGTGAAATATAAAAATAAAATTGAAGATATTATGACAAACAGGATCCTTGCATGGTATTTGCCCATTGCATTCCTTATTTTTCATGGTTTTATGCTGAGTGAAAAAATAGAACTGTGGGAAAAAATTGCAACACCGGCAGCCATTATCTTCACAGCTCTCGCATTAGTTCCAATTGTAAGAGAGAGGACCAGGAACGTAAGAACAGTATTTTTATATGCATCAGGCATTTTTGTTTTCGGAATTGCCGAGGCAATATGGAGTGTTTTAGATATATTCTTTCACCAGAATCCCCTGATAAATATTTTTTTGAGCTATTTATATGTAATTCCAAATCTGTGCTTTTTCATTGGAACTGTTGTTTATTTCTGGGTCAGCGCCAGTAAAATGAATTATGCTCAGCTTATTCAGGATTTGCTCACTGTCACCTTGATGACTGCAGGCTTTGTAACGATGATATTTTTTGATTCCCAGATATACGGGCATTTGGAAATAAATTATCAAAGCATAGCAAACTTTATGGTTCTGTTATTCGATACAATCACAATGATATTGATGATTACCATAAGAATTTCATTGCGATCAAGGAAAGTGCAGTTAAGCACATCTATTATCTTTATTGCAATGATAACCCTTATTATAGCAGACAGTGACTTTATTATCAGATTTAACAGCAAAACGTACGTTCCGTACGGATTGACTGACTGGCTGTATATGGCTTCTCTTTTTATGTTTGCCCTTGGAATTAAGGTGGGGTATTTGATTTTCAGGACAAAAGGAAGAGATATGGCTGATGATGCTGTTATTAATGAAGGACCAGCAAGGAATCTGTGGCTTCTGCTGGCGCTGCCTCTTTTATGCATTATTATCTGCGGTGTACATTTGAGATATCTTCTTTATTTTGCAGTTGTTATAATTGTTCACCTGTGTGTCAGTCTGTATATTCAAAAAAATATAGCCATGGAACGGTTATTGGAAGAGCGTACACGTAACAATGAGATTCTGCAGGAACGGGTTATGAAACGTACTGCTCAGCTTATGACAACTAATGAAAAATTGAGATTTTTACTTCAGTATGATAAGCTTACTGGGCTGTATAGCAGAGAGAGATTTTTTGAACTGATGGATATAGAATTATCAATGGCTAAAAAGGACAGGCAGATTCACCTGATAGTTCTAGATATTGATAAATTCAGAATGATCAATGACATGTATGGATATGAATTCGGAAATGAAGTTTTAAAACATACAGCAAAATGTATCAGCAGGTTCAGCAGCACACCTTTCTATTCAGCACGGCTGGATGGAAATGAATTTGCAATTCTGTGCTGCGGCTTTGATAGTTTCAGCCAGGTGAAAAAGGAAATTGAACGGCTGCTTTTATCCTTTCAAAAACCTATTGATATTTCACCCTTTAAAATCCTTGTGAATGTACATATCGGTGTTGCAAGTTATCCGGAGAATGCTGAAAACAGGAGTGATCTCCTTAAATGCGGAAAAACTGCCCTTCAGCAGTCCAAGCTTATGGAAATTCAAGGATATTCAATTTACAATAGAATGATTTATAAAAAGGAAAGAAGAAGGCAGGAAATAGAAATTGCCCTGCTGAAAGCGGACATTGACAGGGAATTTTCACTGCGATATCAGCCGGTATTTGATGTGACGGGCAAGGTATTATCAGGAATGGAGGCTCTGTTAAGATGGGAATCAAAGGATCTGGGTGCAGTCACACCAGATGAATTTATCCCTGTGGCGGAAGAAACAGGATATATATTGAAAATTGGGGAATGGGTTATGAAAAGTGCAATGGAACAGATCGCTAAATGGAACTGTAAGTATGGCACTGGACTGTACGTGGGCATCAATATTTCTCCAATTCAGCTTAAAAATACGAATTTTATTGAGAATGTGAAGGAATTGATCTGGGATACAGGGGTAAATACAGAGCACCTTACTTTTGAAATTACAGAGAGTTCCGATATAGCATCACAGGACTTATTCGGCGAAGTGCTGATGAAACTGTCCAAGATGGGAATTTCTCTTGCCATTGATGATTTTGGAACCGGATACGCATCTTACGGTTATTTGAAAAAATTCTCCATTGATTGCCTGAAGATTGATAAGCTATTGGTTGAATCAATAACAATAATGCCAAACGATACCCAAATAGTCAAGGCTATTATAGCTATGGCAAAGGCACTGGAAATCAGGACCATCGCTGAAGGTGTGGAAACAAAAGAGCAGGCAGAATTTCTCAGGGAAATAGGCTGTGATATGATACAGGGATATTTCTTTGGAGAGCCTGTAACTGAAGATGAGTTTGAGAATTTTATAGACCCCCGGAGGTCAAAGAGAAGGTAAATTCCCCTTAAAATGATATACTTGCATTCAGTTGTATATGTGAATTTATGCGGTGTCATCAGGATTTTTCCGAATTCTGTGAATAGCAGGTAAATTTGCTATGAATAAACTGTAAAATGTAAGTTTGTTTCAACAATTTACATAATGTGTATGGTATTATATGAATTATTATACACTTAAGTGGTATAATATGAAAAATAATACAGTATAGGGGGAATATACGATGAAGAAAAAATTATTAGTATCATTACTAGTATCACTTTCGGTAGTTGCTACATCAGTAACTGCATTTGCCGCAGTGAAAAGTAATTCTGCAGTTTCAAATACAACTGCAGTAGCAGCTGAAAAAGCTGAAGCTCCAAAAGCAGATAATGCTGCTGCCGGAAAAGTGACTGTGGCAGCTGGCCAAGAAGCTGATGCAGTAAAAGCAGATAAAAAAGCTAATGATATTATTATCAATGCTTTAAAGGAGGCAAAGGTACCAGGCATTTATTTAAGTAAAGCGAAAAATTACTTAAAGACACATCCTGTAACTGATGAACAGGCACAATTTATTGCAGCTAAAATCAATTATATATCAGGTCTGGTTAAGCAGGAAAATGTGACAAACTTAACAAAACTTTCACCTGCATCCAAGGTTGCAGTTACAAATGCTATAACAGAAGCAGCGAATGAAATTGGCCTGAAAGTTTCAATTTATAATAACTCCCGTGGTCAAAAGGTCCTAGCAATATTAGATGCACAAGGAAATACTTTAACAGAAGTTACAGCATCCGATTACAAACTTAAGCAACTATAAACTTACAGTTATGTATTATCATTGCAGCTGAATTCCTTGTGTAGTAATTATTATTGGAGGAAAATATGGGAGAGAAAAGCAAAAAACAATCCCATAAGAAGCTGAGTTGGGGAATTCTGTTTGGAATTCCCCTCCTGCTTTTTATAAGTGCGGCAGCATTGTTTTCAATAGCTGCAGGGGGATATATAAAAGAAGCTTATTACCTTTATGACGTTATTGGTAAGGATAAAAATATGCCTGCGGCAGTGAGCGTCAAATCAGAGAAAATAAGATTCCCTATGTGGGGGGAAGAGTACGGAACCCTTAATATCAGTACTGCTGGTATTGACTGCAAGGTTTTCTTCGGAGACGGAGAAGAAGAGCTCCTTAAGGGTGCTGGTCATTCTGACGGTTCCATGTTTCCTGGAGAAGGCGGAAATATTGTATTGGCGGGTTTTAGACAAACGGTATTCAGGAACCTGGGAAAAGTTCAGAAGAATGATGAAATTATCTTCAATACCAATTATGGGAAATATGTATACAGAGTTTCAGAAACAAAAATAGTAAGCGGAAGCGATATAACAATAACTGACCCTACAGATCAGGAGCAGCTGACTTTATATACCGGATATCCTTTTGATACAATTGGCGATGTGTCAAAACGGTATGTTGTTATCGCGGAACTGGCTGAAGGAAAATCTATAAAGGACCTTCCTGACGGAGGTGAAAATTGATGAAGAGTGTATTAAAGGAATTCCCCAATTATATAATATCATTGTTTATGATGATGCTGATCCTGCTGTCAGCAGTTATGCTGTTCACCAAAACCGTGATTTTAAATGAAAATTACTGCAATAGGATTTTTGGAAGTGAAGAGTATGTTTCAAAGGTAACCAATGAATTGAAAGAAAAGATAGGGATATTTTCTGTTACCGGCGGAGTACCTCAGGAAATACTGGAGAAGAATTTAAGTGATACATTTATAAAAAGTGAGATCCACAACTATTTATCTGCAGACTTAAGTTTGCTTAAAAGCAATGGTGAAATCTATGATACTCAGGTGAATAAGGAAGCTATAAATAATTTTAAAGAAAACTTATCCGGGGATATCAGAAAATATTACCCGGGAATCAAGGCGAATGAAGTAAAGAATGTCACTTCTGTGACGGCAAGCATAATAAACAGTTATTGCAATATGATTGATTTATCAAAAATATCCTCATATGGAGCATTTAAAGTCCTTCAAAAGGCTGTGCATTTAGTGGATAAGTTATTTTTCATGCCAATATTGATACTGCTGGCAAGTATATTTATGTTTTTATATAAAACCCGGGGAAGAATTTTAGGCGGAAGGCTCATATGGACAGGTTCCAGTATCATTGCGGCAGCCTGGATATTGATAATTCCGTCAGCAGCGGTATTGATCACCGCTTTCCCTGGCAAAATGTTTACCAATATAGAGTATGTGAACTATGCGTTAAAGAATTATTTAACTAGTTTCGCGCAATTTTTTCTGACTTGCGGAGTTATATTGATTTGCCTGGGGATAGCTTGCATGGTGCAGGGAATTAAGTGCAGAAATATGGACCTCCGGGGGTAGTGAACAAATAATGAACAAAGACAGGGCAATTTGTCCTGTCATATCTTATTGGAAAAGGCTGCAAGTTCCCAAGGAGTCTATACAGCGTAGGGAATACTTATTTTTTTCCTTAGCATTTATAACCTGCAATTTCAATACCAGCCATGCATCCAATATCCTCATATGCAGTTTTTTTCTGTTTGTCATATAACTTTATTGTTACTTTTCCGGATAAATCCTCTGCAATCCTTTTTTCCATATTCCCCATTTTCGGAGCCACTAATTCTCCAGGCTGTTTCAGCATTGCTTCTATAGTTAATATTGCATGCCTGTTCTCAAATACCAATACTGCAGTCTTACTGTCAAGCCTTTCGATTCTCAATTTACTGCTGTTGTAGGTTGCAAACCTGTATTCTTTTCTGTCTATAGATAGGTTGCATATATATCCCTTAAACTTTTTCCCCATAAAAGGTATGTCAGCTGCTGAGGAGAAAATACTGACGGTTTTGTTATTGAAGTTATTACATTGTATCCAGATATATTTTTCAGGAAAGGAAGTTCCCCAGTCTTTTTCTATATAACCCTTGCCATTATTAAAATCTATTTCGTTACTGTTAATTGTTAATGATCCCTGAAGGATATGATTCATGCTTATAACCCCATGGTAGCATTCCATCCAGGGAATATAACCGAAAAACCCCATTATATTTGGCGTTAATAAAGAATTTTTAATTGGAGTAAAGGTATCCAGCCACAGGATTCCCTGTATATTTACTTCCTGATCAGATAGCTTAACTGTTGCTGCAGTTTCTGAAAAGATATTTTCTCCTATACTTATCATAAAAGGACTATGGTTGAACTTAAAAGCTTCCAGGGGATACCTGATATACCCTGTTCTTATTGTCTTGTTGGTATTCTTATCAATGTTCACATATATGTATTGGACAAAACTATGTAGATCATCAGGGAATAAACTTATTCCCGGTATGAAACTTACAGCGCATCTCTCATCACCTGAAACTTGTTTATAGTACCATCCTTCAAAATAATGCCTGTCTTTAAGATTTCCCTGAAAAACAACCGGATTGAATATTTTACTCAACATAATTTCTATCACCTGAATTTTCTTATGTAAAAAGTATACATTTAATAATTAACTGTTACAAAGTTATATTCTCCACAATGTCATATTTTAATGTGTTTAAATTTTTAGGCAGGGAAGTAATGGTTATAATTAAAAGAATTAAAGATAATTGACAGGAGATAATAAATATGAAAATAACATTTGTCAGGGGGTGACATTATGTCAAAGCTGGATGATGCAATAAAAAGAATTAAAATTCTTGAATGTCCTACGGGAGAAGTGGAAACCAGAATCGCAGGAATTCTTGAGGGTTATGGGGTTGCTGATAAAAACCACATAGAGGTTAAAAGACATGAAGGCCCGAGAAAAAATGGAGCTGAGGAATTTCGTGCCAAAATATCAGGGGACAATAATCAGTCCGTAATAGTTTTCGCAAAATCAGGTGTGGATGATTATGTAGCCAAAGTTACGGATGCCTATGTAAAGTAAGCTGTGACAAAAGGAATCTCTGTAAAAATAAAAAGAGGCCTGGACAAAAGTGTAAAAGTCCCTTTGTCCAGGCTTTAAATTCTGTAAAGTATTACCCTATGGCTTCAATAGTGTCAAGAAAAGTTTTCAAAGGCTGATTTCCCAATATTTCGTATTTATTGTTTATGATGATTTCTGGCACTGAAGATATTTTGTAAAGATCAACAAGGTCCGGGAAGGCTTCAGCCTCAATCATTTCAGTTTCAATATTCTTGTTCATAAGAGCCAG